>JBJECV010000115.1:0-9086 GCA_051871435.1 Sodaliphilus sp.
TGGTTAAGATTTATTCGCTATAAAATTAGCCATATTTTTTCGAAATGCTAACAATTAACTTGTAACAATTCTGTAACAATTTACAATGTTAAATATCAAAATATCGATTTTTTATCAACCTGTTATTAATTGTGTTTATTTGCTTTGTGGGTTGTGGGAGTGGAGGAGGGTGTTGAAATCGTGGTCGGCTTTGATTTTTTTGAGGATGGACGTTACCACCTTGTAGATTTCGCCTTGTCGGGTGTAGTCGGCTTTGGCGATAAAGTCCACTCGCTGTTGCTCGATGAGTTTTTGTGCTTTTTCTTTGCAGGATTCGTCGGCGTAAACAGCCACGGAATGTCCGCCATAGTTACGCACGAGCGCCATGCTGGGCACGTCGGTAAATCCGTCGCCAAAGTAAATCATGTGTTGGTATTTCACGGGAAGTGCTTCAGAAGGCATATATTCATTCACCTTCATGTTGTCGCTCATTTCTTTGATGCCGCGCGCTATTTTGAAGATGAATTGTGTTTTGGCGATGGAGTCCACGGCTTGCCCGGGCCAATATGCCACGCCATCCACGTCGTAGAGGTAGGTGCTACTATACACGGCTTCAAATTCGTGGTAAATGGGTGTGCCCTCAATCATTTCGCGCAATCCCGACGAATTGATGTAGTGCTTCACGTTGAGTCCCAGCGCATCGCCCACCTTGTTGATCTCGGCGAACCATTGTTGCACGCCGGGGAAGAGCTTAACCATAGAGCCGAATTTTTTAAAACTTTTTCGCTTGAGCGAGATGCCGTCGGCCCGTGCTTCATTGAGCATGGTGTACATGTAAGTGAGGATGTGGTTGGCATCATTGTTGGCTGCGAGTTTGTTGCATTTTTCCCAGAATTGGTCAATGTCGTCGCCAATGGCTTGAATGAAGCCGAATTCTTGCATATTGCCGGGTGCGAGAGTGCCATCGAAATCGTAGATGAGCGCTATTTGAGGTCGATTGTCGGTGTTCATAGTGTGGTGTTATTTTTTTGCAAATATAATCTTTTTTTTTCAAGTCAACAAGTGGGCGAGGCAATGAGCTATTTTGGTCTCACACGGATCTCACTTTTAGGGCATTTGTGGGGCTTTGTGGCATGAAACGGAGAAAAAAAGTCGTGCGACGGGGATGTGAGGGCTGGCGCCCTTGCGTGTGAGTGCTGAAAAATCTGACGGTAAGCAAGCTCCCCCGTCAGCTTTTCCTTCACTCACACGGTGGGTCGCTGCGCTCCCCACTCACATCCCCACCACCCGAAAAAAAAGTCGCTTCGCGAAGAAAAAAGTCGGCTTCGCCGAAAAATAACACGCCTGGTGGGGGGATGGACTATAACTATGACCTTTTTGGGGGGATGCGTGGGACAACTTCAGCGGGGATTTGTGGGGCGGGCGCAAAGTATTGCGCCCCTACGGTTTGTTTGTAAATGGTTGGTATTTAGTGGTTTACGCCAATTACATGCCGGAGGCATGTCCCTACCGGTGGGTGGGATTTTTTTTGGGTGGGATTTGCGGGGGATTTGTGGGGGGTGGGGATAGGGCTATTTATAAATTGGCGGCTACATCTTCGGCTTTGGCTCGGGCGGGTTTGCCTGTTTCGGTGAGGGGTATTTTTTTTACGTGATAAATGTGGCGTGGTTGGTGGTATTTGGGCAAATGGTGGCGGCAAATCTTGGCTACGGCATCGGTGTTCGGGTCTTCGGTGAGGAGTGTGAGGGCTTCGCCCAGGATGGAGTCGTGCTTTTTGGTGATGACGAATGGGGCGGCGATGTGTGGCTTTAGTGCTTGCTCCACTTCTTCAATTTGGATTTTGATGCCACCGCTACACACCACATTGTCGATGCGGCCGAGAATGCGAAAACCATTGTCGCAGAGTTCGGCGCGGTCGTTGGTCACGAGCGGATGGTTGCACACCGTGGGGGCATCAATCACCAAGCATCCACGACTGTCGAGGCTCACCGTCACGCCGTGAAAAGGCGTGTAGCACGGGCTTGCTTCGCTGCCATTAAGGCGGCGAAGGGCGATGTGGGAAAGGGTTTCGGTCATGCCGTAGGTGCTCCACACCGCGTGCGGGAAATTCTTCAGTTGCTGCTCCAAATCGGGGTGGATGGCGCCACCGCCAATGATGAGATGTTTAATGGCGCGGATTTTTTCGCGTTCGGCAGGCACATTCAGCGAGTTGACCACCTGCATTGGCACCATAGCGGCAAAATCGATGGGTGAGTTGACCATCGCCAAAGGATGCCCGGAAGGCTCAACGCAAATCAGTCGCAGCCCGCACGTGATGGCTCTCACCACCATCATTTTCCCGGCGATGTAGTCGAGCGGCATACACAGCAAAGCCGTGTCGCCCCGCTTCAGTCCCAAGAAATGGCAAGTGGTGCGCGCGCTGGCCTCCATTCGCCGCTTTTCCACCATCATGGCTTTGGGCGTGCCGGTCGACCCGCTGGTGTGCACGCACACGCAAGGCGCATCATTCAGCCATTCGGCTACAAATGCTTCGTAATCCATAGGCTATCGTTTTTGATTTTCAACGGCATCGGGATATTGTCGGTGAACAGCATACCCGTGCCCAATCCTTGCGGCATAGTGATGGCGGGGCCATAAACGTGTGCGGCGAGTTGGGCAATGGCATTGAGCCCCACGTTGCTCTCCAAAGCGCTGGTAATCCAGCTGCCGATGCCCCGCTCCCGCGCCAACGCAATCCATTGCATCGTGCCCGCCATACCCCCGTGGAGCGAAGGTTTGAGAATGATATACCGGGGTTTGATGGTGTCGAGCAAGCGAATTTTTTCATCCAAAGAGTTCACGCCAATCAATTCCTCATCCAGTGCAATAGGCAGCGGCGAAAGGCGGCAAAGGTGCGCCATTGCCTCCCATTGGTGCGCCATGATGGGCTGCTCAATGGAGTGAATTTGGTAGGCAGCCAATAGGCATAAGCGCTCCAAAGCCACATCCGGGGAGAAACCGCCGTTGGCATCCACTCGAATTTCCACCTGCTCCGGGCTGAAATGGCGGCGAATGTGCTGAATCAAATCCAATTCTTTGGCAAAATCGATAGCCCCGATTTTGAGTTTCACGCATCGGAACCCCAACGCCAACTTTTCCTCCATGCGCTGCATCATTTCATCGTGCGTGCCCATCCACACCAGCCCATTGATGGGAATCCCCTCCTCGCCGCGGCTGAAAGGCGTGGGGAAAATCACGCCATCGGGGTGGTTCAAAGCGGCAAGGGCGGTTTCCAAGCCAAAGCGCATAGAAGGGTAGGGCTCCAACTCATCGTAGGGGATAGTGCCTGAGGCTTCCACCTGCCGGCAGAAATTGCGTAGCACCGCCTCATAGTCAGGAATATCGTCGCAGCTCAACTTCGGCAACGGCGCACATTCACCCACACCGGTGCGAGAACCATCGGAGGCATAGAGCAACCAAATGCGGCGCGTGGTGTAGATGCCACGCGAAGTGCCGGCAGGCTGCTTGAAATGCAGCGTACGTGATTCAATGCTGATTTTCATCTTTTAGTGAGAGAAGTGTTTGAAAATGAGATAGAAATATCCGTCATCTAATCTCTAATCTCTAATCTCTAATCTCTAATCTCTAATCTTCCGCCTTATGGCATTTTGGGATATTTTTGGAAATCGGGTTTGCGCTTTTCGAGGAATGCCTTACCACCCTCCTGTGCTTCGTCGAGGAAATAGTAGAGCATCGTGGCATCTCCGGCGAGTTCTTGTATGCCCGCTTGTCCATCGAGTTCGGCATTCAGCCCGGCTTTAATCATACGCAGCGCCAAAGGCGAGCGCTCCATCATGATTTCCGCCCATTCCACGCAAGTGTCCTCCAATTGGTCGAACGGCACCACCTTGTTCACCATGCCCATTTCTTCGGCTTCGCGGGCAGAGTATTGGCGGCAAAGGAACCAAATTTCGCGCGCCTTTTTCTGGCCCACGATGCGAGCCAAATACGAAGAGCCGAAGCCCGCATCAAACGAGCCCACCTTAGGTCCGGTTTGTCCAAAAATGGCATTTTCGGAAGCGATGGTCAGATCGCACACCAAGTGGAGCACATGTCCGCCGCCAATGGCATAGCCATTCACCATAGCAATCACCGGTTTGGGCAATCGGCGAATCTGCATCTGCACATCGAGCACATTCAAGCGCGGCACGCCATCGTCGCCCACATATCCGCCACGTCCTTTCACATTCATGTCGCCGCCACTGCAAAAAGCCTTGTCGCCGGCACCGGTGAGAATCACCACGCTAATGCGGCTCGCCTCGCGGCAGTAGGCAAAAGCGCGGCTCATTTCAGTGGTGGTGCAAGGGGTGAACGCATTGCGATAGCGCGGACGATTAATCGTGATTTTGGCAATGCCATTGTATTCTTCAAACAGGATTTCTTTGAAATCAAAACCCTCAATTTTTTTCCAATTTCTCATAATTTAAATGTATTGTAGATGTTATCGTATACTTGTTTATCTATTTCGGGGTCGGTAAACACCTCCACCACAGTGATGGTGTCGCTGTGTGTGAGGCAAGGAATGCTTGCTTCCAATTCATCCATATTGTGCACCGCCACATATTTCACCCCGTTTTGTCGACAAATATGTTCGGCTGTGGCTTGGTGCTTGCCCACCGCCAAAGGGTGGTAGGGAAAACCCTTCACCTGGCGGAAAATACCGCCTTCGCCATTGTTGAGCAGCAAAATGCTTAAATTAGGTGGTAATTGCGTATTCCACAGCGCATTGCTATCGTAGAAAAACGACAAATCGCCGGTGACGAGCACCACTCTATCTCTTTGGTCCATTGCCAAGGCATATCCCACTGCAGTCGACACGCTGCCTTCAATGCCATTGATGCCGCGATTGCACCACACATAGTGCTCAGCAAACAGGTTCGCCAAGCGAATGGCACTGCTATTGGCATAGTGCACATGAATATTGAAGCCATAATGGATATACCTTTCAAAAGTTTTCACCGCAGCCGCTTGCGAATATTCCGGCGTGTAATGTCGCACAAACGAGCCGGCAGCCATAAAAGCATTCATCCACAAATGATGAAATTGGGTGATATGTTCGGGCGGCGTGTCCTGCATTACTAAAGAGTGTTCCACGAAGGAGCAAAAATCTTTTATATCGCAGTGAATCACCCCGGAAAGGTTTTGATATGTGTCCACAATTTCTCCGGTATCGCTCACTCGCCAGCAGGTTTTTGCCATTTTTATAAAATTTTTCAGGCGTTTGCTCACGATTTCTCCGCCAATGTGAAGTACAAAGTCGGGCACATATTTTTCGTCATGATGCTCAATGGCTTTCAGGATAAGGTCCACCTGATCAAAAGGACTGCGATACCCCAATGCTTCATGAAGGAAGACCGCCCTTTGAGAGAGCTTATTTAGCGTTAAGATAATTTCCTCCGATGTTTGTAGGTCTAATTGTCCCACCACCACCATCGGGCGCCGGGCTTCCATCAATTGGTCGCAAAAAGGCTTAACGTCGACAAATTCTTTTTCGTAGAAAGTAATTTTCCTTTCTTGTGGAAGTTTTTTTATGGTGTATTTAAAAAGCGGTTCGCTCAGCGGCACATTGATGTGCACGCTCGGGCGATGGCACTTATTGGCTTCAATCAGCGCCTCATTCACCAAGCGGTTGATGTGCCAGCGATCCTCGGCGGTGTGCGGTTCCGGAATATTGATGCATTTTCCCACAAATGTGCCCAATGCACCGGGTTGCGGCATGGTTTGCCCTGCGCCTTGCCCAATCCACGCTGCCGGGCGGTCGGCAGAAATCACGATGATACCGTGGCGCTGATAGGTGGCTTCAGCCACAGCCGGGGCAGTGTTGAGCAACGCCGTGCCCGAAGTGACGCACACCACCACCGGACGACCGGTGGCTTGTGCCATGCCCAACGCCACGAAAGCAGCGCTCCGCTCATCGGTGACGGGATGGCAACAGATTTGCGGACATTCCTCCAAATTGTGGATAATGGCGGCATTGCGCGAGCCCGGGCACACCACTGCATCGCGAATGCCATGGCTCACCAATAGCGAGGTAAGGATATTGATATTTTCTTTGTTGCTATACATTAGCTTTGATTTTTTAATCTTTGGAAGTTAAGAAGTTAAAGAAGTTATCACTCGCTTCGCTCGTTAGAAGTTAAGACGAATGTAGTTGCTTGGCGAAGAGCTTAGCTATGATGCCAATCATCTTTCTCCAATACATTATTATATTTGTTTCTTCAGCCCCGCATCAAAGCATCTGAGCATGGTGAGCATTTTGGCTTCCGTTTCTTCCCATTCCGATTGCTCCACGCTGTCGCTGATAAGACCGCCGCCGGCATACAGGGTGCAGGAGCGCTCGGCGATTTGCATACAGCGCAGCGACACATAGAGGTCGGAATTGCCGTCGATGCCGAGCGGACCCATAAAACCGCTGTAGTAGTGGCGGGGCGAGGCTTCGTGGTCGATAATGAATTGACGGGTGGCATCCTTTGGAATACCGCATACGGCAGGGGTGGGGTAGAGTTCGCCCAACAGATTGCCCACGAGCGAAGCATCGTGGAGCATAAAAGTAAATTCGCTTTTGAGATGCACCAAAGCTCCGGCATGCGCCGTCATCGGACCGCGCAAATCCACTTGGTGGGCGTATCGGTCGAGGCATTTACTGATGTGGGTCGACACCAAACGCTGCTCACGGATGTTTTTCACACTCCAGCCTCGGGCTTCATCGCCGGCCTTCATGGTGCCTGCTAAAGCCATGGTGCGCCACATATCGCCGCGCTGCTGAAGCAAAATTTCCGGGGTGGCCATCAGCCAAGTGCCACAGGCGTCGGCGCTCACCAGCACTATCATTTGCTGCGGATACAAGGCGCAAGCACGGTTAAACATCCGCAATGGGTCGACCTCTTGCTCCAATTCCACTACCTGTTTGCGCGCCAGCACCACCTTGCGGAAGGTGCCGTCGGTGAGACGTTTATGAAAAGCGGAAAAAGCACGAGCATAATCGTTGCGCTCTTCTTCTTCGGCGTGGAGCTTCACTTTTAGCGGCTCATTGCTGTCGATTTCCGGCACAAATTGGCTCACCTTTTCCGGCTCCATCAAAAGAATGGGTTGCGAGGATGATGGCGCAAAAGGCGCAATCACAAATCCCGAGCGCCCGTTCAGTTCACTGCAATCCTCAAGCACTTCGGCATGCGAAGCCTCAATGCGCGTGGCAAGGAGTTCGCCGGGTTTTCGATAAAGTGCGAAAGGGGTCATTTTTTTGGCGTAATCAAATAGTTGGTCACACGCGCGGTGGAGCAAAGCACCCCTTCTTCGTTGAAGATATCCACATTCCACACGTGGGTGAATTTGCCTTGGTGCAGAATTTTTGCCACGGCTTTGATACTCTGTCCGATGGGCACGGAATGGAGATGGTTGGCGGTCACATTCAGCCCCATAGGAATGTGGGCTTCATCTAAAGCCACACTGCCGATGCCCGCCAGATTCTCTGCCACGGCGAGCGACGTGCCGCCATTGAGAAAGCCGAAAGGTTGGCCCACGGCCTGTGTCACCTTTAGCGTAGCCACGGCTTCGTTGGGCTCCGGCGTACTTACTAATTCCATACCGATGGTGGTGGCAAGAAATTCCACCTCATTTGCCATTGCTATAAATTTATCCAGATTCATACGAGAAGTCTATTAGTGAATAGAAGTTTTCAATCTACAAATATACGCAAAATTATTGGCTGCAACAAATGGTGGAGGACACGGCTCTTTCGTTTAAGGATGCGCATACTTGAATACGTTTGCTTTCCTTTGTGGCATGAAACGAAGAAAAAAAGTCGGCTTCGCCGAAAAAAAACTGCGCATGGCCCAAATAGCGGGTGAATAATATGTAGGCGATTTTCGGCATTTTACATGAAAGAGACGTGGGTGGAGGATGGTGCGTGGATGTTTCTCAACAGTTTTAAATTTAAGAACCGTGATTCAAGTTACGCAAGTATGAATCGTTAGAAGTTAAGACGATAGTCATAGCTGGGCGATGAACTAAACGGTGATTACAATCTTCATACCCCCTTTTTTTACTTGCGAAACTTGAAAACCGTGATTACTATCAAAGTTTTATTTTGGGGGCATCAAAGTCAATGCCCAATCAGGGATTTTGGTAGTATATTGCTTTGCCAATTTTCCATCCGTAAGTCGGAAAAGTAGTTGTGCATCAGCATTATCTGTAGAGTTGTCATAAACATATAATATATCTAAGATTGGAGACACAGATTTGCAGTTTTGGATAGATTTATTGTATCGAGAAATAATTTTTTGGATAGGGACGTCATGACCACCTTCCATCACTCTTTTGGCAATGCGAGAAGCATTGATGGTGGGATTTGCTGTGGAGATAAAGAATACTCGAATAAAGAATCCTGTTTTTTTGCCTTGATAACAAAGTCAATTTTATCTGGAGCGGAAAACACTGTTTCAAAAACGAAACTTTTCTTCTCTGTCAAGCATTGTTCTCTCAAGTTTTTGCAATAATTTGCCGCATTCAGCACTGCTTTTGAATCATTCCAATCTCCAAATATGTCTTTTGCTACTTGATCGGGATTGATATAGAGTGTTTCTTTTGCCCACTCGTGGTGTAGAAACTTTTGGGTAATAGATGTTTTGCCTGAACCATTTGGCCCGGCAATGATAATCAGTTCCGGTTTTTGTTTAATAGCAGCCATTTTTCACTTCGTTGATGCGGTCAGCCCACTTTGCTTGCATCTCTTCTGCTCCTTTGCGCAATTCTTCAAAGTATTTTTTGTTTGCTTCCTCAAAACGTAGGCGCGCATCAACTGCTACCTCCCGCATAATTTGGGCGAGCATTTCATCCGTAGGCTCTACTCCGGTATTAAACCGATAGGAATTCAATTCAGATTCAGTCATAACGATAAACTCTTTTTGATATAAGGTAAACTCTATGACGAATTAGAGTTTTAATCCTTCAAAATTAATCATTAATTACCAATCCACCAAATTTCTATCCGCCACCTATTGAAAAATTGTGGACAATTCACGGCTCTTTCATTTAAAAAATGCCTTGTAATTCAAATTTTTTTAGTATTT
>JBJECV010000116.1:0-9027 GCA_051871435.1 Sodaliphilus sp.
AACAGCATCCCCACAATCAGTGCGCCCATATTATTGCATAGCTGAATAGTTACCCTTCCAACTGTTTCATTTCGCTTTTGGACCAAAAAATTGGTCCAAATCAAAACAAAATCCGGGTGTTTCACGCGTTTCAAGTGTTTCAGGTGTTTCACAAAGGGAGGGTTTTCGTTTTCGTTTTCGTTCATCGTGGTGTTTCAAGTGTTCCGCATCCTCACTCCCTTCCCTTCAGGGAGGGGCGGGGGGTAGGCTTTCCTCTAACCAAGTGCGAAGCACGACTAACCGAGCGAGCTTGCGAGCGGCTAACCGAGTGCGCAGCACGGCTAACCTTAAAATTGATTAGAGATAATGGAAATTTTGGTAATTGAAGGTGGTGAGTGGAGTGTGGACATCGTCGAGGGCAAGCATGCGAGCGGGTATTTCGCTTAGCGGCACACGCGCATCGAGTAATGTGCGCAAGCGTAGAGCCAATTTCACGTTCTCGCAATCGAGTTCGGCTTGTGTGGTGGGCACTTCATAGAGCTCGGCTTCGCTCAATTCCGAAATAATCATTCCGGTGAATAAGCCATGCAAACCCTCTGCCCGGGCAAACTGGTCAGCATTGCACCACACCGCCACGATATTGCCGCCATGCTTGCGCAAATAATAGGCGTGCGGATGCCCTACGATAATTTTGGTAAATTCGTCTTTCGTGTCGTCGGGGCGATAAAACAAACCTCTATCACTCCCATGCCCCAGCAACATGATGCGCCGGCTTGGCGCCGTGTGGTGAAGCAAATGCCCTATTTCCTTGGTGGAACGGCAATCGGCAACCACTTGTGCTTCCAGCCCGGCATATAGGGCTGAAAGCATCGCCGTGGTTTTGTCTTTTGGATGTATCACTAACATAACTTTTACTTTACTATAGTCCTTATCTACAGCATTGCCCTACCGAGAAAACTCTTTTTCGAATGGCAGATAATTACCCTCCGGATTGTGACTGCGATGCGCATTATGGTCGTCGAGAATGGCAAAACTGATAAGGCGGTACTTGTTTTTAAACTCCTGCTCTTCAAATACTTCGTGAAAGAGCCGTGCTATATGCGAAGGGGGATTGCGGAATGCTCCACAACCTAATGCGCCGAGCACGAGCGAGTCGTGACCATGACGCAATCCTATCCGCAGGATAGTCCGCATCTTGTTTTTCGTCTCCTCAATCATATTGTCAGCAAGATGGGTAGCATCTTTCAAATCGGGACGGTTGATGCCCGCCACAGATATAAAAGAAAGACTTTGAGGGGAATCCTTCAACTTGTAACCATGGCGTTCGTCCTCTCGAAAGAGTAATGCTCCGGGAGTATAGATACCACCGAAATTGCGGTCCATAGGATAACGCTCACCCGTACTCACCAGAGTGATATGTGGAGCATACCACTCTTGATTGATAAAACGATCCGTGTACTGATAGAGCGAGCGGAACAGATTTGTGCGACGGAAGAGTGTTTCTTCTTGCGCTCCGGCTCCGTCGAGCACTCCACCTCCCGGATTACTCCTACTCGCCATATTCAGCACAGCAGGATTGTAGCCTTCATGGGCAAGACGAACTCCTTCATCCAAACAATCCACATTGCGGACAACCACCTGTGTAGCCGATGACCTTGTAGGAATATCATCAACGCGGAATGATTGGCTATAAAAGGTCGTGTCATGCTCCATACGCTTAAGGGAGGAAAACTGCACCCGTTGTCCTTTCTCTGTGGTATAGAATCCCTGATTTACAATATCTATAGTATTTCGATACTCTTCAACACGCAACTCCTTCACCTTGAAATAAGCGATATGAGCTCCCTCGTGTACTTGCTGCATCAAAGGATTGTATTTTGAGAGAAACGCATTGGAGTCCCATGAAATTCCACCAATTGCAGTTTGTGGAACATTCTCTGCCAAGCAAGCCACAAATTCTTTGGGCAAAATCACATTCTCCACATTAATAGCATCGGCGAATAAGGGTGCGATTTCGCTATCATGAAATCCGGCGATACCACAACCAATGCGCGTTACGAGGAAGGTGAGTTCGCTGTGCTCGCGAGCAAATGCAATGAATTGGTCTACGTAGGGCTGAATAGTGCTCACACCTCCCTGCATGGTGGGGATTGCATAAGAGCGGCCTGTCAAGCCCACGCCCCTACCCCATTCTGCACCAAAATAACGATGCGCCACACGCGCAGCACCGCCGGCATGGGCGCCTGCCAAATTGCTGCCAAACACGAATATCTCGTTCTCTTTCAATTCTGAAATCCTTTCGGGTGTATGTGCTCTGTCGTACATAAGTTTCTTGTTTAATCCCACTGGCTTCATTTCACAGTATCTATCATACCATTGGCACTTTTCCGGGGTGTCAATTGGGGAATATTCGCTGATGATGCAACTTGTGAAGAGGTCATCGGCAAGGGTGAGGATGATGTCGGAGAGCTCAAGAGTCGGCTCCAATTCCTTGCCTTGCGGACAAAAGAGGTGCTTGCGCTTGATAGCCTCGTAGCCATATATGGCGCCCATAATGTTGCCGCAAATGGCGCCGGTGGAGTCGCTATCGCCATCGTGGTTCACGGCGGCAATAATGGCGTCCTCAATGCTGTCGATGTGCCGAACGGCGCAGTAAAGGGCAATTGCCCATGCCTCTTCGCCGACCCATCCTTCGCCCAAGGCGCGAATATTTTCGGCATCGCTCTTGTCGTTGGCAGCAAGGCTTACCGCCAAGCGTGTAAGGCGGGCAAGGAAAAACTTATCTTCCTCATATTTGCCTTTGTAGATATTGGAGAGGGCGTCGATGGTTTCAAGAGCAATGTCGGCTATGCCAGCCTTAATTTCTTCCTCTTCCATTCTTATCACACGGTAAATCAGGTGAGTGAGCATTGCTGAAGGGAGAATCGCCAAGGGATGCTTGTGGGTGACGGCTGCCACTTCGCCGCCGGCTTCGTCCATGTAGGGCACATCGTAGAACGACTCGCCACGACTCCAATACCCTGCCATGAGTAGCGCCATAGGCGCCACGCGCATAATGCCGCCGCAGCCTTTGCTATTGTTATGAACCTCTTTGCCTTGAAGCAAGCTCTCGCATGCCGATAGGCAGGTGTTGCCCGGCGCACGGCGGTGAGCCAATTGGGGCAAATCGCGGAGCCAGGTGTAATGAAAATCGTTGGTTAGTATCTGCTTTTTCTTGCCGGTTTGAGTATAATACCAGTCGAGGTAGGCGCCATCCACGTATCTCTCAGGTTGTCCGCCAATGCCGCGCATATAGCCGCGCGTGACACCCATGAGCATACCGCACGCGGTGAAAAGCGTCATCTGTGTGTCGTCGCTCACCAGCGCCTTGCCTTCGGCATTAAGTTCAAATTCAGTGACACCTTGGTTGCCATAGCGGGCAAGGATGCTGTTGCGGCTCATAAATTCCACAGTATAGCCCAAGGCATCGCCTGCTGCACCGGCCATCAGCGACCCACGAATACGGTCGTGCGTGCGTTGCAGCTTAGCCGTTGGACCGCCACTGCTGCCCATCACATCCTCATTCTGCTCATTCATCTCACTGTGGCAAAAACGGTCAATTCCCGCTACATTACCATTCATTCTGTTTATCATATCCGATTAACATTTTTTGCGTTATATTTACACAGCAAAGATAATACCAATATTCTATATCTCCAAAATTATTTGCAAAAAAATGGGCGGAATCGCAATTGAAACCGCCCAAAAGAATTGTTTTTCGTAATAAATCGCGTTTATTAAGATTTAATACCATAATATCCTGCATACCAACGAGCAAACTCACGTAAGCCCACACGAAGCGGTGTTGATGGTTTAAAACCAAAATCTTCCTGCAAAGCCGAAGTGTCAGCATAAGTAATAGGCACATCACCCGGTTGCATTGGTACAAGTTGTTTGTGTGATTCAAATTCAAAATCTGATGGTAATACGTTTGCTGCAATAAGTTCCTCTTGTAGTATATTCAAAAAATCAAGAAGATTTTCTGGATTGTTGTTCCCTATATTATATACTTTATATGGTGGTATAGGAAGACCATCATCTCCCATTTTTTTTCAGGGGCGTGACGCATCACTCTTATAACACCCTCAACAATATCATCGATGTAAGTAAAATCACGTTTACAATTACCATAATTAAAAATTTTTATTATCTTCCCTTCTCGAAGCATATTTGTAAAGCTGAAATATGCCATATCAGGACGCCCAGCTGGACCATAAACTGTAAAAAAACGAAGTCCAGTAGAGGGTATGTTATAAAGTTTTGAATATGCGTGAGCCATGAGTTCATTGGATTTCTTCGTAGCAGCATAAAGGCTTACAGGTGTATCCACTTTTTGATCAATTGAGTAAGGTACATTGGTATTGGTTCCATATACACTTGATGAAGACGCATAAACTAAATGCTCCACAGTGTGATTCCTGCAAGCTTCAAGTATATTGTAAAAGCCTATTACATTACTCTAAATATAAGCATCAGGATTTATAATTGAATAACGAACACCTGCTTGTGCAGCAAGATTTACTACCACAGAAGGATGAAAGGTGGTGAAAATATTCTCCACTACTTTTCTATTGGCTATAGAATCGGTAAATAATACCCACTTTTTATGCAAGCCTTCAATATCTAAAAGTCTTTCTCTTTTTATACTCACATCATAGTAGTCGGTCAAAGAATCAATGCCAATAATGCGAATATCTTTCACACAAGAAAACAAGCGCTTTATTAAATTAGAGCCAATAAATCCAGCTGCACCTGTCACCAACACAGTTTTTCCCTCTAAAGTTACATTATTTTCTAACATCGCTCAGTCTCTTCTAAAAATGTCTCGCGTATATACTTTTTCCTCCACATCGGCCAAACATTCATCGTAACGGTTGGCGATAATGGCCTTTGAGCGCTTTTTAAATTCTTCCAAATCGTTGACCACCAAACTACCGAAAAACGATGAGCCATCTTCCAAGGTGGGTTCATACACAATCACTTCTGCGCCTTTTGCTTTGATGCGCTTCATCACGCCTTGAATGGCGGATTGGCGGAAATTGTCGGAATTGGATTTCATCGTCAAGCGGTACACGCCTATCACGCACACATGCTCCTTGCTGGCATCCCACTGGCTATCGTAGGAAAAATAGCCTGCCTTGCGAAGCACAGCATCGGCAATGTAGTCTTTGCGGGTGCGGTTGGAATCCACAATGGCAGAAATCATGCACTGCGGCACTTCGGCATAGTTGGCAAGTAGCTGTTTGGTGTCTTTGGGCAAACAGTAACCGCCGTAACCAAAGGAGGGGTTATTATAATGTGTGCCGATGCGCGGGTCGAGCCCCACGCCCGAAATGATGGCTTTAGTGTCCAAGCCCTTCATATCGGCATAGGTGTCGAGCTCGTTGAAATACGACACGCGGAGTGCCAAATAGGTGTTAGCAAAAAGTTTCACTGCTTCAGCCTCCTTCAAGCCCATCAGCAAGGTGTCGATATTTTCCTTAATGGCACCTTCTTGGAGCAAAGCGGCAAAGGTTTTGGCAAACTGCTCCGCCTGCGGGTTGCCAATGGCATTGATAGCTGCATTTTCCTCCTCCCAGCGTTGCTCTTGGTCGGGCGGCAAGAGTTTGGGATAACCCACGATGATGCGCGAGGGCCACAAATTGTCTTCCAACGCCTTCGATTCGCGCAAAAACTCGGGCGAAAACAGCAAATTGAAATGCTTGCCTTTAAGCGCCGGGTCGGTGAGAAATTTGAGCGAATATTTCACATAGAGCTGACGGCAATACCCCACCGGAATGGTCGACTTAATCACCATCACCGCATCCGGATTCACACTCAGCACCAAATTAATCACATCTTCAATGTGATGCGTGTCGAAAAAGTTTTTCACCGGGTCGTAGTTGGTGGGCGCCGCAATCACAATGTAGTCGGCATCCTTATAAGCAAAAGCGCCATCGAGCGTGGCAGTGAGATTGAGCTGCTTTTCAGCAAAATATTTTTCAATATAATCGTCCTGGATAGGGCTAATGCGGCGATTAATTTTCTCCACCTTTTCCGGAATCACGTCCACAGCCATCACCTGATGATGCTGCGACAGCAAAGTGGCAATCGACAGGCCCACATAACCGGTGCCTGCCACCGCAATCTTCAAATCCTTAAATTCTGTCATAGTTATTTTATTTCGAGTCAACAAGAATATATTTGAGCCGTTAGCCGTTAGCTATAGGGGCTATAGAAACTATAGCAACAAGCCCGAAGGGCGACTAACCAAGCGAGCTTGCGAGCGACTAACCAAGCGAAGCGGCTAACCGAGCGAGCCTGCGAGCGGCTAACCCAATTCTATCGCTTCCTTGATGCGGTCCACGATGTAGTGCACATCATCGTCGGTCACATAGGGGCCGGCTGGTAAGCACAAGCCTACCTTAAAGATGCCCTCTGCCGTGCCATTCACGTAGGCAGGCGCATCGGCGTACACCGGTTGCTTGTGCATCGGCTTCCACACGGGGCGTGCTTCCACCTGAGCGGCGTCGAGCCACACGCGCATCGCCTCCACATTGGCATTCGGTTGGCAATCGGTGGTGGCGGAAGAAGCCGCATGAATCACGCCCGCAGCGCCGCCCACGGCACCCGTAATCACCTCCTTATACGCATTCTCCTCGCCCTTCACGTGCAGCGACGCATCGAGCGTGATGGTGCATAGCCAATAGTTCGAATCGTAGTCGCCGCCCTCGGGCTGAGCGTGCACCGTGATGCCCTCCACATCCTTCAGCAGCTCCTCGTAGAGCGCTTGCACATGCTTGTGGTGCGCAATATGCTCATCCACAATCGTCATCTGACCGCGACCGATGCCCGCGCACACATTGCTCATTCTATAATTATAGCCAATTTTTTCGTGTTGATAGTAAGGATAGCTCTCGCGATACTGCGTGGCATACATCATTACCTCGCGCCAAGCCTCGTCGGACGGCGTGATGAGCGCACCGCCACCGCTGGTGGTAATCATCTTATTGCCGTTGAAACTCAGCACACCGTAGCGGCCAAAAGTGCCCAGCACACGCCCCTTATAGCGCGAGCCAAAACCCTCGGCAGCATCCTCAATCACCGGAATATCGTAGCGATTGGCAATCTCCATAATGCGGTCGCAATCGTAAGGCATGCCATAAAGCGCCACCGGGATAATTGCCTTCGGCTTACGCCCCGTGGTGGCAATTCTGTCTTTAATGGCCTTCTCCAGCAAATCCGGGTCCATATTCCAAGTGGTAGGCTCCGAATCCACAAACACCGGCGTGGCGCCAACGTAAGTGACCGGATGCGACGAAGCGCAAAACGTAAAGCTCTGCACTATCACCTCATCGCCCGGACCCACGCCACAAGCCACCAAAGCCAAATGCACAGCAGCCGTGCCAGCCGACAAAGCCACCACACGAAGCCTACCCCCATCCGAAAGCCTACCCCCATCCCCTCCCTGAAGAAGCCTACCCCCATCCCCTCCCTGAAGGGAAGGGCGACTTGAAGCACTATCTTCGATGACAAGAACTTCATCCTCACATATTTCTCTTGTCTTTAAGGAGTTTGCTACACGAACGATTTCATTGAGCGTATTCTCCGTGTCAGTAATCACCTGCTCATTCGAAAAACGCAATTCCGTATAGCCTAATTCCTTCAAGCGTTCAGTTCGTTCAGCATCCGACCTCATTTGCGACGGATAATGATGATAACCACCGTCAATTTCTATCGTCAATTTCACTTCATTACAATAAAAATCCACGATAAAATCTTCAATAATATGCTGCCTGCGAAACTTCAGTCCGGTCTTTTTATCTTTCAGCATACACCACAAAGCACGCTCAGCATCAGTGGGATTGGAACGATTATCCTCTGCAAAGTCCTTCAGCAAGCCATACAGCATCGGGTCGGCAGTTCGGACCCCAAAATCCATTCTTTTCGCTGACTTACCAACGGACAAGTCGCCATTTGACAAGGGGAAGACGTCCCCACTCATGTCGCCCTTCCCTTCAGGGAGGGGATGGGGGTAGGCTTCATTGACGAAGTCCTCCAAATCTTTTTCAAAAGCATTCACATTCGGGCCCAAAGGCACCACCCAATTCGTGTCGAAAGCCTCCTGAACATACTTCTGCTCCATCCCGGCCTCCGACATATGAGCCAAACACAAATAAATCCTATTTCGTGACATTGACATAATATTTATATCGCTATAAAATTTGGATTTCTCGCATAGGCAGATGGACCGCCTAACGAATCTCCATCAAATAATCATTTTTTGAAAACATGCGACCATATTCCGGTTGAAGTATTGCATTGTCAACTTGCTCACCCCTAATCCATTGAATAAGGGCTTTGGGAAGGTTAACTCCTGCTTCGTAGCTAAATGGGAAGCCACCGCCAAATCGAGGGTTAAGTTCCAACACGCTATACTCTCCTTTAGCATTTTGCATAATATCAACATCAAGGTTGCCAATATGCTTCAGCGCCGCGCCAATTGTTTCTCCTATTTTGCGTAATTCCGCCGAATCTACAGTTATCGCCTTATCCGTTTCGCCGGCACGCATTGCCAACTTCTGCTTTACACTCACGCCTACATTATGCCCAGATAAATCGTTCATCACATCCAAACCATATTCATTGCCGGTGAGTTTTTCTTGAATCATAATATATTCATCACCCACTGAAGCCGTAGCCAGAATCGTCTTCTTAATTTTTTTCATCAACAAATGATAATAGATATCAAGCTCCTCCATATCGGAAATAGTTTCCAAGCCTATGGACCCAGAACCCCAACGAGGTTTCATAAATAGCGGGAAACAAAGCTCACCTCTCTGCAAAGCATGTTTCGCATCGTCTAACCTCACAAAAGTTTTAGGAGATTTTAATCCCAACGATTCCACCCATTGCGCCGTTTTATATTTATCGAAAGCAATGTCAATCACATTAGGGTCGCTAACCACCACCTTCGTAACTATTCAGCTATGCAATAATATGGGCGCACTGATTGTGGGGATGCTGTTT
>JBJECV010000117.1:0-9025 GCA_051871435.1 Sodaliphilus sp.
GCCTGGTGGGGGCCACGCAACGAAATTGCGTGCACGGTGCGGGGTGGGATCTCACGGATTTATTTTTTGGAGTCACGGATTTAGGGAATTAAGCTATTTTTTTTGGGGGGAATTTTTTTTGTGATGGGGTGCCACAACCGACCCTCTCCGAGGCTCTTTTTCTTTGCTTTGGCTTTCTCCAAGCTGCGCTTCGGCTGCGCCTTCGCTTGCATGGAGTTAACGACAATAAGCCGTCTCCGACGGCACGCGGGCGGAGCATCGATTCGGGCTCCAAGCTGCGCTTCGGCTACGCCTTCGCTTGCATGGAGTTAACGACAATAAGCCGTCTCCGACGACACGCGGGCGGAGCATCGATTCGGGCTCCAAGCTGCGCTTCGGCTGCGCCTTCGCTTGCATGGTTAACGACAATATGGTGGAATAGATACTATAGATACTATAGATACTATAGATACTATAGATGCTATAGATGCTATGGATGCTATGGATGCTATAGACACTGTGGATGCTGTGGGGGCTGTAGGGGCGGGTGTGGTTTAAAAAAATATTTTTGGGGAGGTGGATTGTGGGGAAAGTTTTCCGGAAAAATTTTTATTTGGTTGATTTTTAATTGTTTGTGATTTTTGTGTGGTGAAAAAGTTTTCCAAAATGAAATTTTTTGGAAATTTTTTCAGCGAAAATGTTGCGTAGAATGTTTGGCTTTTATATCTTTGCATCATCAAAGAAATGAGCCCGCTCGCACGGGCTTTTCTCACGAAAATCAGACTTATTTTTGAGATAAATCCATAATATTTTTTGATAATTCTATATACCTTACCTTCTTATGATACATACCGTATTGAAACGAGATGGCCGACAAGTGGGCTACAACGAAGAAAAGATAAAAGCAGCCATTCGTAAGGCGATGATTGCTGCCGAAGTGAGCGACGATGAAGCGCTGATACAGCGCATCGCCGACCGCATTGGTATGCGCGGCAAGAGCCAGATGACTGTGGAAGACATTCAAGACATGGTGGAAAACGAATTGATGAAGAGCCCGTATAAGCAAGTGGCTCGCACCTACATCAAATACCGCCATTCGCGCAATGTGGCACGCAAAGCCGGCACCGCCAACGTGTTTAAGGAAATCATCAATGCCAAAAACAACGATATCACACGCGAAAACGCCAATATGAACGCCGACACGCCAGCCGGCATGATGATGAAATTTGCGAGCGAAACCACCAAGCCGTTCGTCGACGACTATTTGCTCAGCGAAGAAGCGCGTGAAGCCGTGGCCGACAACATCCTCCACATCCATGACAAAGACTACTACCCCACCAAGAGTTTGACTTGTGTGCAGCACCCACTCAATAAAGTGCTGGAAAACGGATTTGTGGCCGGTCATGGCGAAAGTCGTCCGGCAAAACGCATCGAAACCGCCAGCGTGATAGCTTGCATATCGATGGAAACCGCCCAGAATGAAATGCACGGCGGTCAAGCCATCCCGGCATTCGACTTTTATTTGGCGCCCTTCGTACGGAAAAGTTACATTGAAGAAGTAAAGAATGTGGAATCCCTCACCGGAAGCGATTTGAGCCACCTCTACGATATAGAGATTGACGACTTCGTGGAGCAACCGCTCGATTTTCTCACCGGCGAACAGCGCGCCAAGCAGCACGCCATTAATCGCACCGTGAGCCGAGTGCACCAAGCTATGGAAGCGTTTATCCACAATATGAACACCATCCACTCGCGTGGTGGCAACCAAGTGGTGTTCAGCTCCATCAACTATGGTACCGACACCAGCGCCGAAGGGCGTTGCATCATACGCGAACTGCTGCGCAGCACCTACGAAGGCGTGGGCAACGGCAGCACCGCCATATTCCCCATTCAAATTTGGAAAAAGAAACGCGGCGTGAGCTACTTGCCCGAAGACCGCAACTACGACCTCTACCAGTTTGCCTGCAAAGTGACCGCTCGCCGCTTCTTCCCCAACTTCGTGAACCTCGACGCCACCTACAATCAGCACGAACTATGGCGTGCCGACGACCCCGAGCGCTACAACTACGAGATAGCCACGATGGGATGCCGCACGCGCGTGTTTGAAAACCGCTTCGGGCCGAAGACCTCCATCGGCAGAGGCAACCTCTCGTTCAGCACCATCAACATCGTGCGCTTGGCCTTGGAATGCATGCACGTGGAAAATAAGCAAGACCGCGAAAACCTATTCTTTGCCAAACTCGACCACGCCCTTGAAGTGGCAGCCAAGCAATTGCACGAGCGTTTCCTATTCCAAAAAACCGCCATGGTGAAGCAATTCCCGCTGCTGATGGCGCAATTGTGGAACGGTGCATCGGAGCTCAAGCCCAACGACACCATAGAAAGCGTGATTAATCAAGGCACCCTCGGCATTGGATTTATCGGACTGGCAGAATGCCTGATTGCGCTTATTGGCAAGCATCACGGCGAGAGCGAAGAAGCCCAAGCATTGGGGCTGAAAATCGTGACCTATATGCGCGACCGAGCACTGAGTTTTTCGGAACAATATCAACACAACTACAGCATCCTCGCCACCCCGGCAGAAGGCCTCAGCGGCAAATTCACCAAGCGCGACAGGAAGAAATTCGGTGAAGTGCCGGGCGTGACCGATAAGGCCTACTACACCAACTCCAACCACGTGCCGGTGTACTATAAATGTAGCCCCAAGCACAAGGCAGAGGTGGAAGCGCCGTACCACGACCTCACCCGCGGTGGGCATATCTTCTATGTGGAAATTGATGGCGACGCCACCCACAACCCCGAAGCCATTGCCCACGTGGTGGACTTGATGGACAAATACAACATTGGCTACGGTTCGGTGAACCACAACCGCAACCGCTGTATGGACTGCGGCTACGAAGATGCTTCCGACAATCTTACCGAATGTCCGCACTGCCATAGCCACAACATCGACAAACTGCAACGCATCACCGGCTACTTGGTGGGCACCACCGACCGCTGGAATTCCGGTAAACTCGCCGAACTTAACGACCGCGTGGTGCATAAGTAGGTTTTTTGGGGTCAACGAGTCAACGAGTTTTTTTTGTCCACGAATTTCACAATAACAAAAGGTAGCTATTATAGCTGAATTAGCTACGATAGCTACCTCCTATTTAATGGCTTGTTGACCGCTAAAAAAGAAGGAAGATGAAGATTTTGAAAATTGTGTCGGGCACATCGGTGGATGGACCCGGACTTCGCACATCGGTGTATTTTGCAGGATGCACACATCACTGCCCCGGCTGCCACAATCCACAGTCGTGGGACTTTGCGTGCGGCGAACAAATCAGTGTGGAAGCCCTTTTATCCACCTTGCTTGAAGACGAAGCACCCGTTACCCTCTCCGGCGGCGACCCCTTGGAGCAACCCTTTGCCGAATTGCTTGCCCTACTCAAAGGGCTGAAAGCGAACGGAGTGAACGTGTGGTGCTACACCGGTTACACCTTTGAACAATTGCTTCACAGCGAGAAAGCACCGCTGATGGAATATATCGACGTGGTGGTTGATGGGCCGTTTGTGATGGCACAGCGCGACACCTCGCTCCGGTTCCGCGGCAGCTCCAACCAGCGCATCATCGACGTAGGTGCCTCCCTTGCTGCCGGCACCGCCATCCTCACCCCCTACCAAGGAAAAGTGTGATGCTAACATGGATACAGACGAAAAATGGTCGCGTGATTTGGGACGCGACCATTTTTTTTGCTCATACCTGATGTGGGGGGATTATTTTTCTTCGTACCAGGTGGAATACATGAGGTAATTTTTTGCGATTTTTACATTGATTTCCTTGGCTTGTGCGGGGTCCACCATTTTTTTGAACTTGGCGGGGCTACCTGCCCAGAGTTCGTTGGGACCGATTTTTGTGCCGCCCAGCACCACGCTGCCGGCAGCCACGATAGCGCCTTCGCCCACCTCAGCATGGTCGAGGATGATGCTACCCATGCCAATGAGCGCCATATCGTGGATAGTGGCGCCGTGCACCACCACATTGTGACCAATCGACACATCGTTGCCGATGGTGGTGACGGATTTTTCGTAAAGCGTGTGAATCACCGCATTGTCTTGGATATTCACACGGTTACCGATTTTGATGGTGTTCACATCGCCGCGGAGCACAGCCCCGAACCAAATGCTGCAATCGTCGCCCATGGTCACGTCGCCCACCAGCACTGCATTGTCGGCAAGGAAGCAGCCCTTGCCCATTTTGGGGTCGAAGCCCCTTACTTTTCTGATAATTGCCATATTATTTAGAAGTTAAAGAAGTTTAATTTTTAGAAGTTAAGAAGTTAAAGAAGTTAAGAAGTTAAGACGGATGTCTTGTTGCCGGATTATTTGTTGATTATTTTGCATTTATTTTTTAGCCAGGCATTTTCTTCTTCGGAGAGCAAATCGGCTAATTGGTCGGCCACCATAGCGTGATAGGCGTTGATTTGGTCCACTTCTTCAGCGGTGAGCATTGCCCAATCTATGAGGGTGGTATCGTAGGGGAAAAGGGTAAGGTTTTCAAACTTGTAGAATTCTCCCCATTCTTCGCTGTTGCATGCCGGCACACAGAGCAGGAGGTTTTCGGTGCGGATGCCGTATTCGCCGGTTTTGTAGATGCCCGGTTCGTTGCTGGTAACCATACCGAGGGCGAGGGGTGTTTCGTTGATTTGCATACGAATGCTTTGCGGCCCTTCGTGGCAACCCAAGAAATGGCCCACACCGTGGCCCGTGCCGTGGAGATAGGTGACGCCCTCGCTCCACATCGGTCCGCGTGCCAGCACATCGAGTTGCACGCCGGTGGTGCCTTTAGGGAACACCGCCCTTGCCAAAGCCAAATGTCCCTTCAGCACGAGGGTGAAATCGTGCTTTTCGGCAGCGGAGGGATTGCCCAAACTGATGGTGCGAGTGGCATCGGTGGTGCCCTCCAAATATTGCCCGCCGGTGTCAATCAGCAGTAATCCTTCGGGCGCGAGCGTATAAGCCGATTCCTCTGTGGCCTCGTAGTGCACGATGGCACCGTGGTCTTTATAGCCGGCAATCATGTGGAAACTATCGCCACGATTCGAGGCAAAAGTGGCGCGTTCCTGTTGCAAACGCAAGTCCACATCCATCTCAGTAATACCATTGCCCACATTTTGCTCCAGCCACATCATCATGCGCACCATTGCTGCGCCATCGTAGCGCATTGCCTTGCGGAAGCCCTCAATTTGGCGGTCGTTTTTGATACCTTTCAGCGCAATGACCGGCGAAGCGGCATAATGCTTGGTGCACATCATGGCTTGCCCCAGCGCATCGCTCACGCGATTCGGGTCCACCATCACGGTGAGGCTATCCTTGAGTTTTCCGAGGAATTTTTCAATATCATCGTAGGGTTTCACCTTCACATGATATTGCTTTAAATGCGAAGCCACTTCATCGGTCAGTTTTTCTTCGTCGACAAAGAGCACACGTTCATTGTGGCTCACGAAGGCAAAAGCGATAGCCACCGGCGTGTACGCCACATCGCTGCCACGCACATTGAGCAGCCAAGCGATTTCGTCTAAAGCCGTGATGAGCAGTGCATCGGCATCCGCTTCATCTAAAGCGGCGAGCACCCGGGTGATTTTGCTTTCCACATCCTCGCCGGCGAGTGCTTCATCGTGCACAAAGAGCGGGTGAAGCGGGCGTGCCGGGCGATCGGTCCACACCGCCTCAGCGGCGCGGAAATCGGGGACAAACATCAAGCCATTTTGGGCGCAAAACATTTCGATACGGTTAGCCTCCATCAGCGAAAACAGGCGGCCGTCCAAGCCCAATACCGAATCCTCATCGAGCACGGAGCCCAGCCACTCCAGCACGGTAGGTTCGCCCGGAATACTTTCTTTATGCAGAGAGAAACCCGAGCCGGCCAACTGCTCTTCGGCTTGCAAAAAATAGCGCGAATCGGTCCACAATCCGGCATCGGAGAGTGTTACCACCGCCGTGCCATTGCTTCCGGTGAAGCCGGTAATGTATTCGCGAAACTTCCAGTGGTGGCTCAGATATTCGCTTTGGTGCGGGTCGGTGCCCGGAATAATCACAGCATCAATGTGCTTGCTACGCATTAAATTGCGAAGCGCCTCCAATCGAGGCAAAGTGTAGTTACTCATTATCAAATAGGAGTTTGTATGTTGATATATTAGTGTCGGTCGCCACCCGGCAATCGTAGAGGCTCCACAAAGATACAATTTTCCTGCGAAATGGATGCTTTTGCACAAAAATCTTTTTGGAGAAAAAGAGATTTGGCATGGTTTTTGCTACTTCTCGGTATGCAAGCAGTGGGCTTGCAACCGTCTTAATTAACCACCGACGCAACCTGGAAATTCGCACAAATACTGAAGACTTAAGCTAATCCATGGAAAACACCGCTTGATTTTCTTACGAAAAAAGGGTTTGGAATTTTGTGGATAGTTGAAAAATTTGTAAATTTGTTTCCCGTATTCAAAAAAGCAAATTACCGATGAAATACGGCTTCGACAACGACAAATACGTTAGAATTCAATCACAACACATTAAAGAGCGCATTGCTCAATTTGGTAACAAACTCTATTTGGAGCTTGGTGGCAAGCTATTCGACGACTACCATGCCTCGCGCGTGCTTCCCGGCTTCAAGCCCGACAGCAAATTGGATATGCTTCAGCAATTGCGCGACAGTGCCGAAATCGTGATAGTGATTAGCGCCATCGATATTGAGAAAAACAAAGTGCGCCAGGACCTTGGCATCACCTACGATGTGGACGTGCTGCGCCTGCGCGACGAATTTATGAAGCGCGGTTTCTTGGTGAGCGGCGTGGTGATTACGCACTACAACGGGCAAAGCTCCGCCGATGCCTATCGGCAAAAACTCGAGCGCTTAGGCATCCGCTCCTACTACCACTACACCATAGAAGGCTATCCCAATAATGTGGAACTCATCGACTCCGACGAAGGCTTCGGGCGCAACGATTATGTGCCCACCACGCACCCGCTGGTGATTGTTACGGCACCGGGTCCGGGCAGTGGTAAGATGGCAGTGTGCTTGAGCCAACTCTATCAAGAGCATCGACGCGGCATCACAGCCGGCTACGCCAAATTTGAGACCTTCCCGGTGTGGAGCCTATCGCTCAAGCATCCGGTGAATATTGCCTACGAGGCAGCCACCGCCGACCTCAACGATGTGAATATGATAGACCCCTTCCACTACGAAGCCTACAATAAAATTGCTATCAACTATAATCGCGATGTGGAAATATTCCCGGTGCTCAATGCCTTGTTTGAGGGCATCTATGGCGAAAATCCCTACAAATCGCCCACCGATATGGGTGTGAATATGATAGGCTTTTGCATCAGCGACGACGAAGTGTGTTGCGATGCCGCTAAACACGAAATCATTCGCCGCTATTTCACCGCGCTCAACGAGCTGGCAGAAGGCGAAGCCAACGATAGCGAGGTGAAGAAAATAGCGCTACTCTTTAAGCAAGCCGGCATCAACACCGCCTACCGCAAAACCACGGTGGCGGCACGCGAGCGCCGCGAGCAGTCGTTGGGCAAGCCCACCGCCGCCATTGAATTGCAAGACGGCACCATCATCACCTCGGAGCAGAGCGATTTGCTCGGCCCCAGTGCTGCCCTCATCCTCAATGCCACCAAACATTTGGCAGGCATCGACCACGGCAAAAAACTCATTCCGCAGAGCTTGATAGAGCCCATACAGCACACCAAAATTGAATACCTGCGAGGTCGCAACCCCCGCTTGCACACCGACGAAGTGCTGGTGGCGCTGTCGGTGCTCAGCACCCAAGACGACGATTGCCGCCGCGCCCTCGAAGTGCTCCCCATGCTCGAAGGATGCCAAATGCACAGCACCGTGATGCTCAACGAAGTGGACCGGAAAATATTCCGCAAACTCGGCGTAGGGCTTACCTGCGACCCCAACCGCAAAAAATAAAAGCACTCGTCTTAACTTCTCTAACATCTAAACTTCTTTAACTTCTTAACTTCTGAGATGATGATACTTGATTATATTACTTGGACTGCGAGTCCGGAACTATACAGTGGATTTCTTTCCATACGGTGGTATGGGCTAATGTTTGCCATCGGCTTTTGGTTTGGCTACGAAGTGGTGTGGCGTGCTTTCAGGCACGAAGGCGCTCCTGAAATATGGATATCGAAGCTATTTGTGTACGTGATTGTAGCCACGGTGGTGGGTGCACGCTTAGGTCATGTGTTTTTCTACGATTGGGCATATTATAGCCAACACCTTGGCGATATACCCAAAATTTGGGAAGGCGGCTTGGCAAGCCATGGTGGCGTGATAGGCATTATGGTGGCGATATGGATTTATAGCAAAGTGGTAACCAAGCGCTCTATGCTCTGGACCTTCGACCGGGTGGTGCTTCCCGTGGGCGTGGTGGCAGCGCTCATACGCATCGGCAATTTGTTTAATCATGAAATTTACGGCGGGCCCACCGATTTGCCATGGGCATTCCGCTTTATTGAAAATATTCCTTCCTATTTGCAAGGTGCAGAGGCACGCTTCACTGTGCCGTGCCACCCCACCCAACTTTATGAGGCGCTTGCCTATTTGCTCACCTTTGGCGTGGTGATGTGGCTCTATTGGAAGCGCAATGCTCAAGAGCGCGAGGGATTGCTGTTCGGCGTGTTTATGGTAGGCATTTTCGGAGCACGCTTCTTGGTGGAATTTGTAAAAAATGTGCAAGAGCCCTGGGAAATGAGTATGCGCGCCGCTTGCGGCTTGGACATGGGTCAGGTGCTGAGCATTCCTTTCATTGTGCTTGGTGTGTGGCTCATCATCAGAGCGATGCGCCGTCCGCGCCAGCCACTGAGCTATCCCAACAAATTTGCCGACGAAAAAGCAAAAAAATAATTGCAAAGATATATCTATAGAAGTTAAGAAGTTAAGACGTTTGTCTGGTTTCTACTTTACTTTTTTGTTTGATTTTTTCTTTACCTTCCACGGCTCTTTCATTTAACTTTAGAAAAATGGCATAGATTCCCTTACCCGGTT
>JBJECV010000118.1:0-2078 GCA_051871435.1 Sodaliphilus sp.
ATACTGTGTTAGGTTTTTAACAGAATGATTGTTTGCTACAAGCAACATTCGTCTTAACTTCTTAACTTAAAAAATATGAGCAACGACATTAAAATTACATCTGAGGATGTGAAATTCATACGCATGGCTTGCGAATTGGCAAGCGAAAATATCGACAAAGGCGGCGGCCCGTTTGGAGCCGTAATCGTGAAAGATGGCGAAATTGTGGCTACCGGTTGCAATAGCGTTACCCTCGACAACGACCCCACTGCACACGCCGAAGTGAACGCCATTCGCAAAGCGTGCAAATCGGTGAACAATTTCAATTTGCAAGGCTGCGTGATTTATAGCAGTTGCGAGCCTTGCCCTATGTGCTTGAGTGCGCTCTACTGGGCGGGTGTGAGCAAAATTTACTACGCCAACACTCAAAACGATGCCGATGCCATCGACTTTGGCGACCACTTCATCTACGAAGAAATTGCCAAACCGCATCTCAGCCGACTCATTCCATGCATCCATGTGGAAGAGCCATCAGCCATCCTCCACTTCAAAAAATGGGACCAAAAATGCGATAAAATCAAATACTAATCCCACAATTTGTCAATTCCTAACAATTGCGGCTACCCTCAAAAGTATGGTAGCCGCAATTGTATTTGTTTGAAGTCAAAATTCTATCTGCTCCGGTGGAATCCTATCCTCCTCTGTGAGCTCACGTATCACCCGGCAAGGCACACCGGCGGCAAGCACACCCGCAGGCAAATCTTTCGTAACCACACTGCCGGCGCCTACCACCGTGCCGGCGCCGATGGTCACACCGCCGCACACCGTGGCATTGGCGCCAATCCACACACCATCTTCAAGGGTGATGGGTGCCGACGTTTCTAAGGCGCTACCGCAACGCTGCTTAGGGTGCATCGGATGTCCGGCACATGCCAGCACCACTCCCGGACCCAACAGCACACTCCGCCCAATGTGGATGGGCGATGTGTCGAGAAACACACAATTATAATTCACCAAAGCAAACCCCTTGAAATGCACATTAAAGCCGAAATCGCAATGAAAACTCGGCATCAAATACACCGACGAATGATAGGTGCCAAACAGCCGCATCAGCAACTCGTGTTGTGCCTTCACATCGTCGGGATTCATTTGATTGAATTGCCAACACAGCCGCCGAGCCTTCTCTTGAGCCCCACGCGGTATGTGCATCGCATTGCCCACAAAAGGGCGATTCTCCTTAATGCGCCCTATCACATCTACTCGCTTTTGTTTCATAGGCGCAAAAATAACAAAACCAATAAAATCTTACACTTTTTTTAGCAAAAAATTTTTTCGTTCCCATAAAATTTATAAATTTGCAAACGAATGCTCAAATCACTTGATTGCGCCCACGGGTATTGAATTTTATGAATCTTCTCTTTTAGTGGGCAAGAGAGAAACTAAAGAAAAACCAATTATGAAAAAAGTTTTGTTTATGTTTGTGGCTGTTTTAGCCCTCGTAAGTTGCCAAAAATCTGCTGAAAAAGCAAGTGAAGCTGCTCCTGCTGATAGCGCTGCACAAACCGAAGCCGTTCAGCAAGAAGAACCCAAAGCTGCTGAAGAACTTAAAGCTCCCGAAAAAACCGGCGATGCTGTAGCCGACGCAAAAGCTATGGCTGAATACATCAAAGCCAAAATTAAAGCAACAAAAACTATCGAAGAGTTAACTGCATTGGAACAAGACCCCGTGTTTGCAGATTTCCAAAAAGTTTGCGAAAATGCAACTCCCGAAATCGAAAAAATTGCTGCCGAAATCGAGCCTGCAATGGAAGAACAAATGAAAGCCATCATGCTAAAATAAAGCATTAACATTCTCTATCAAAGAAACTTTAAAGAGGCGAGCCCCCAAAAAGGCTCGCCTTTGTTATGATGATTAACTTCCATGACCAACCCTCAAGGTTCATTTTGAGGATCGGTAGAAAATTAGTGGGAGCAATATGCCAAAGCCATAACTCTTGAAGCGTGCTCTATGTGGATTCCATATTCTCATCAACACAAAAATTTCCCGATGCCATCTTGCCGTATTGGGATTGACCACACCCCACCTCCCACCGTATCTT
>JBJECV010000119.1:0-33826 GCA_051871435.1 Sodaliphilus sp.
CCGAAGATGACGATTGATGTGAGCTCGCTGAATATGAACTCCACTGCCGATGCTCCCGAGGCGAAAGCCACTTTCAATATCGGCAACGACGACGACGGTATCCTGAAATGGGAGGCTTACAAACGTACCGTATCGATGACCACATCTTCCGTGAGCCGTCCGGTGGTAGGTAATGTGCAGCCTTATAGCGGCACAATTGCCGGCGAAGTGGTGAAGCGTAGCCCTTCCTCTACTGCATCTCCCGAATATCTTGCCGATGATTATCCCAAGAATATCAATTATTACTCGCAGTTGTGGGCTTACATTGGCGATGAAGACCGCTCTTTGCCTAACTCAATGGCGCAATGGTTTAAGGTGGATGCCGACGCATATCCCAACGGATTCAACCTCACCCATATCAATGTAGACGGCGATGGCAGTCGTTCGCTTGGCACCAAACCTTTAGTGCAAATCTATAAGGGTGATGCCGCCATTTCATCTGCCACCTGTATTGCAGAGGTAACTCCGTCGTTCTTTGCCTACAACTATCCGATCGCATTGCCCGAACAGTTATACTTTGCTCCCGGCGAATCGTTCTGGATTGTGCTCCACTTCGATGGTAATTTGGAGGTATATCCTTTGAGTATGGGTACTGCCACTTCCGAAACCGTGGCACAATACAGCTACATGAGTAACGATAAAGGTAAGACTTGGACACAACTTGCTCAAGCACTCAAGGGTAGTGTATATGAGTCGCAAGCTAACCAAATGGCATGGACCATTACTGCACGTTCTAACAACCCCGACTGGAGTGAAATGCTCGAGTTGAATCCTGTATCGGGTACGGTGCTGAAGGGTGAATCGCAGCCTGTAGAGGTGTCGGCCGACGGCTCGAAGTTGGTTAACGGTACCTACAAACTCAAACTCCATCTCACCTCCAATGAGGGCAATGGCGAAACCGAGCACCAGTTGCCTATCACTTATAAGGTGGCGGGCAATAATCCTGATATCATCGGTCCGAAGATTGTGAACTTTGGCTCACTGTTGGTGGGCGAAAGCAAAACCATTGAAGTGGAAGTCTTCAACCGTGGATATGGTCGATTTGCAGGTTCAAGATATTCCGCAGGCTTGTATACCAACAATATTTCTTCTTCGTCGCCTCACTTCTCCGGACCTTCAAGCATTCAAACAGGTTTCCCGGCACGTGCTACGGTGAAATTCAACCTCACCTACACGCCCACTGAAGCAGGAACTCATACCGGTACCATCACTTTCACCGACTACTTGGGCAATAAGGCCAACATCGTGGTGCAAGGTGTCGCTACCGAACCTGCCAAATTGGTGATTACGCCCTCTGAAGTGGAATGTGATACCCTTATCGTGGGAGAGCCCGACGTACAGAAGTCGTTCACCATTTCTAATGCCGGTAAGTATCCCCTTGAATTTGTGTTCCCGAAATTCTCTTCGGAAACCATCGAAGGACAGAGTGCTAAGCTACATCAATTTGGCTACACCGTATCGTCCACTTTGCAGGGTTATAACCCGTTTGCTTACGATGGTAATCCTGAACTGATTGGAGCAACCGACATTGCATCACAGTTTACCGACAATAATGTCGTATCGTCGGCAATTAACTTAGGATTTGCCTTCCCGTACTACGGAAAAACCTATGAGAAAGCATATATCACCAGCTTTGGTGGTCTTATGTTCGCGCCTAATGAACTCACGTTCCGCACTCCCTTGTCGCCCACCTCTGAGAGCATCAGGGGCACCGGATTAATTTCTGCTTATGGTCAACAAGTGTGGATGGGCCCGCAATCGCGTGTGGAATATGCAAAGGTTGATGGCAAGTTTGTGGTGAAATTCATCAATGTGCTTGCCACCGTTTATGGCGACGATACTACACCGATTAGTTTCCACATCTCTCTGTCGAGCAACGGTGATATTGAAATTTATTACGATGACTACGTTGCCGACAATGTGTTTCAGCAAGGTGTCGGCCTCTTCTGCGGTATCAACGATCCTGAAGTGGCTGATGAGGTGACTATCACCAGCGCCGACCAAGGCGATTACTGGGGCTACGACGAACCCACCGAGGAAAATCAGCGCTACCACAGCTTTGCTACCGGTACGGCTGTGAAATTTGAAGCGCCCAAGGCTTCGTTTGTGCGCAGTCTCAACATTCCAAGTGCTATCGTTAACCCGGGCGAATCTGTTGAGGTGGTGGCAACTGTTGGTGCCGATGCCTCGCTCAACGCTGGTGCTACTTTCAACAACCTTGCCATTGTTACCAATGATCCTAACCCTGATTTCTCATTCGTGCGTTTCAATGCCGTAATCGACGGCGCTGAGCTTACACCGGTTGCTGCACTCGAGAAAGAATCAATCGACCTCGGCAAAGTGTTCCGCACATCAGTGCAGAAAGTGCCTGTTACGGTGAAGAACACTGGACACCGTGCCCTCACAGTTAACAGTGTTGCTGTTAGCGATGCAGAGAAGCTGCAATTCAATAGCACCGATTTCAGTCCGGTAGATATCGAACCGGGTATGTCGAAAGACTTTATTGTCACCGTAGCCACAAATAATGAAGGCGTGGTAGAAGGACAAGTAACTACTTCCACCACCGGCGGCAATCTCAACTGTTCGATCAAAGCAGAGGTGATTGGATGTCCCGAAATTGCTATCGCTCCCGACCATATCACTGATACAGTGGCGAGCGGCACTCCCGTATCGCAGAGTGTAAGCATCACCAATAATGGTAACGAAACATTGCGCTACTCTATCGCTCCCGATCAGTTGGTTAGCCTCACATTACCGGAAAAAGCTGATGCCGTTACAAGCTATGCCTACCGCTTCTCGGGCGATGATAGCTCTGTGAAATTCAAATGGGAGGATATTGAAACCAATGGATTGGGCGAACAACGCACCTTGAGCTACTACATGGCTCACGACTACGTAGCTGTTGATCTGCCGTTTGAATTCCCGTTCTATGGTCAGAAATACAATAAGATGTATATCTACAACACCGGTTTCGTTTCCTTCACTGAGCGTCACGACGATGCTATCTGGCCGGAACCTCCGGCTGAATTCCCGCAAGGAACTGTCTACACCAATATCATTGCACCCTATTGGGGCTTACATTCAATGGACCAAACCAAAACTGCCGGCACATTCCACTATGTGACCGACGACCGCGCCGTTATCTCGTTCATTGAATATGGCAACTCTATGAATATTGGCGTCGACTATCAGCTCATTCTTGAGAAAGATGGCTCGTTCCGCTTCCAATACAAGGGCGCATCCAATGAAGCCATCATCTTTGCACCGTTTGGTCTTGCCGGCATCTCTAATGTCGACGGTTCGGAAGGTATCCGCTTGCCTGAACGTATGCTTAAGTTTGATAACGCTGTTGAGTTTACCCCGGTAGTAGAATTACCGCTTGCCGCCGGACAAACCGACAAGGTAACAATCGATGTTGATACCAAACGCATGGCAGGCAACTACAGCACCGACTTGAAGATTACTACCAATGTGCCCGGTAGCGAAAACCTTACATTCCCCGTGAATGTGGAGATTACCGGTACGGCAGTGCCCCAATGGCCCAACGACACCATTATCGAGCATGTGATTGGCTACCAAAGCACCGACTACTCCGATCCGTTAGTGCAAATGGGTGCTATGTATAATGCTCCGGTAATCGTTAAAAATGCAGGTACAGCCCCCTTCACCATCGACTATGTGCAGATGACCGCACCGCAAGTATACGACGAATGGTTTGAAGAATATGTTGATGTATTTGTGCTCTTTGCTAATGTAGAGCAAGAAGACTGGTTCACCGGTGAGATCGTTAAATCGTGGACCCATTATCCCGGTCAGCCGATTACGGTGGGTGAAGAACCCGCAGAATTTGCTGTGCCAATGAATCAGTGCAACTTTGCTTACACTCCGGGTGAATACGATATCAAGCTCACTTTCATGTGCAATCAAGATACCGACTCTGCGTTCACTAAGGATGTGCATGTGAAGTATATCGTTACTCCGGCACCTTCCTTGGCGCTTGATAAGGAGCAAATCTACGTGAAAGCCACCAAAGAAACCGACAAGTTTAACGAAAAAGTGAAGTTGTCGAATGAATTTGGTGACTACAAACTCACTTACTCGCTCACCCTCGACCCGACAGGAGTTGGAGAGCAAGTCGACAATGGCGGTATCGGTGGAGCTGATCCATGGAGTGCTATCCAAGCCAACACCGTTAAGATGAAAGCGGATACTTCGGCTTGTGCGCTCAATCAGTCTGCCTTCGTACAGCCAATGGCAAACAACGTCTATGTGGACGTGCCTAACGACTTCGAATATCGCAACGCTCTTTATTATCCGGCAGCCCCATACGAAACAATGACTTACAACTATGGCTCCGGCAACACTTACGATGTGTTTAAAGAAGCCGTGGCGTTTACCGCACCTGAAGAGGGCTTCAACCTCTCGCATATCTACTTTGCTGTCTCTGCAGGTGGTGTAAACGATTATCCTGTGGACTTCGACATTGTTACAGGTTCCACTCCGGGCCAGGGCGATGTGATCGGCCATGGTCAATACATCGATACAGGAGGCTCTACTACGGGCAAATTGGTTGTTGTTCCACTTTCCAAACCGGTATATTTGAACCCGGGAGAAGAATTCCATGTGCAAGTTACTTATGGAGTAGGCAATAAATATCCGGCCTATGTTTGTCCGAAAGAAGAGGCTGTGGTACCGGGCCGCTATATGGGATGGGTAGAATCTGCCGGTTGGTTCGATGTGGCAGAACTGTTCCGCGAACAATATGGTTCGCTTGGCTTTGTACTCACTTGTTTGGAAACCACAGAAGGTGAGCCTTGGGTGAAACTCCTCACTCCGGCTTCCAACGCTGTGGTAGAAGCCGGCGATACTACCAATATAGAGGTAGCTATCAATGCGGCATCTGCACGCTTGGAGAAGAACAATAAGGCTATGCTCGTGATTAAGAGCAACGATCCGAATCAGCCTGTGATTAACTTCCCCATTATCCTCGACAAGAATGGCACGCCGGTTATCGCCACACCTGAAGGCATAGTATATGCTAAGGAAGGCGAAGATACCAATGTGGCAATAACCATCAATGATCCCGACAACGACGACCTTACCATTGCATTCAACGACCCGAACGGCAATGCTGTTGTGTCGTCAATTGATGCGGGCACCGCAACAGTGGCAGGTGAAAACGGTGTTTACACCATTACCGGTGTCGACGGCGTTGTGGCCGTAAATGTGGTGATTTCGCCCAAATATGGCAGCGCATCTGAAGGAAATGTGTTCAATATCACTGCTACTGATGCTAACGGACTCTCTGCCGAGGCTTCAGTACGTTACGATATCGAGCATGTGAACCGTGCACCCGTAGCAATTGAGCCGTCTCCCGCCGAAGTGAACATTGAAGACCTTTCCTGTGTGTACCGTTTTGCCGACTACTTCACCGATCCCGATGGTGATGAGATGACCTATAGCTTCAATCTCGCTGCCAACGACATCGTGGATGCATATCCTAATGCCACCGGTGTAGTGTTCTTCGGTAAGAAGGTGGGCACGGTTACGGCCACTCTCACCGCTACCGATGCTCAAGGTGCTACCGCCTCTGTGGCATGGCCTATCGTGGTGATTGACGCTTCAGGTATCGCCGACATTACCAACGATGATAGTTTCCGCGTAACACCTAACCCGGTGGATGGCGATATTAATGTGTACACCGACTTCAACGCAAGCAACGTTAGCTTCTCGCTTTACGATGCAGCCGGGCACATAGTATTCAATATTACCGCCGATTGTGCCCCGGGCAGCGCCACAGTGTTGCCAGGCGATTCGCTCGCAAATGGTATCTATATCCTTACAGCTACCACTTCCGATGGCATCATCCGTGCCACCCGAATCGTGAAAAAGTAAGCGATAAATCCTAATCAATAGTAAAAGCGCTCGGATCTTCTCCGGGCGCTTTTAATTTGGTGAGTACGGATTTTCGTTGTAATTTTGCAGTGCAATGATCTACCCTACTAATTTTGAAACAAGAATCGGATTTGATGTAGTGCGGCATGAAGTGGAAAAGCGCTGCATCAGCACCCTTGGCACCACATTCTGTCAGGGGATGCGTTTTTCGTACAATTTTGAGGAAGTAAGCACTTGGCTACACCAAACCGACGAATTTCTCGCCATTCTTCATTCCAAGAAAGATTTTCCGTTGAATTATTTTTTCGACCTTCGCTCGCCGTTGAAATCAATCACCACTCCGGGCTCTTTTATCACCTCCGAACACTTGTTTAATTTGTGGCGCTCCTTGCTCACAATCACCGACATTATCAAATTTTTTAAACCCGACGACGAGGGAAATACTCCTTATCCACATTTGCGAGCCCTTACTGCCGGAATGCAATCCTTCCCGGAAATCATTGCAGCCGCCAATCATATTCTTGATAAGTTTGGTAACGTGAAAGACAATGCCTCTCCCCTATTGCACGATTTGAGACGAAAAATTGCTTCTACCACTGCCAGCATCAATGGAATTATGCGCAGAGTGATTTTACAAGGTAGAGCCAATGGTATCTTCGACGGCGATACCGCACCATCTATGCGCGATGGGCGCTTAGTGCTCCCGGTGGCACCCATGCACAAGAAAAAAGTGAAAGGCATTGTGCACGACGAATCAGCTACCGGCAAAACTATCTTTATTGAGCCGGAGGAAATTGTGGAAGCCAACAATCGTATTCGTGAAACGGAAGGCGAAATCAAACGCGAAATAGTGAGAATACTCACTGAAGTGTCGGATTTAATTCGCCCTCACATTCCCGATTTGCTCAACACCTACAACACTTTGGGCATTTTCGATTTTATTCGAGCTAAAGCCGCTTTTGCTGCCGATGTGGATGCTCATTTACCACATCTTGAGAATCAATGCGTCATTGAATGGTATCATGCGCAGCATCCGGCGCTTATGCTTTCCCTTCGTGAACATGGCAAGGAGGTGGTGCCGCTCAATATCACGCTCAATCATGAAAACCGCCTACTCTTGATTTCCGGCCCGAATGCCGGCGGAAAGTCGGTGTGCTTGAAAACCGTGGGTGTGGTGCAATACATGATGCAATGTGGCGTTCTCCCAACCCTGTACGATAATTCCCACATGGGTATCTTCAAAAGTGTGATGGTGGATATCGGCGACCAACAATCAATTGAAGATGATTTGAGTACCTACAGCTCGCATTTGCAAAATATGAAAACTTTCCTCTCTCGTGGAGGGAAAGATTCGCTCATTTTGATTGACGAATTCGGTAGCGGAACTGAGCCGCAGATTGGTGCAGCCATTGCACAATCCATTCTCGAGCAATTGAATCATAAGCGAATGATGGGAGTGATTACCACTCACTATCAAAATCTGAAGCATTTTGCCGACGAAACTCCGGGTCTGGTGAATGGCGCGATGCTCTACGACCGTCAACAAATGCAACCTCTTTTCCAATTATCCATCGGCTATCCCGGTAGCTCATTTGCCATCGAAATTGCTCGCAAAATCGGTCTGCCACATGAAGTGATTGAAAAAGCATCCCAATTGGTGGGTAGCGACTACATTAATATGGATAAATATTTGCTCGACATTGTGCGCGACCGCAAATATTGGGAAAAGAAGCGTTACGAAATTCATAAAAAAGAAAAAGCGCTCGAGAAAATTGTGGCCGACTACGAGGAGCGATTGCAAAAAATAGCCGGCGAACACAAACTCATCATCAAAGAAGCCAAAGCAGAGGCACAAGAAATTCTTAAGCAAAGCAATTCTAAAATTGAGCAAACTATCCGCGAAATTAAAGAAATGCAAGCCGAGAAAGAAAAAACGCGCCAAGTGCGGCAGCAACTCAACGATTTTAAGCAGCGCCTTGCGCAAGAATCTGATGTCGTGCCACAGCCTATTCAAAACTTGATGCCCCAAAAGGCATTAAAGCCAAATAAAAAGAAATTAGCCCAAAAGCCCGCCTCTGAACCCAAAGCCCCTCTTACTGTGGGCGACAATGTGGTAATGAAAGGCTCTACCACAGTGGGAAATATTTTGAGCATTGAAGGTAAATATGCCATCGTGGCTTTTGGTAATTTGAAAACGCGTGTGGAATTAGTGCGCTTGGAGCGAACACTTAAGCAAGTAACTAAACCCAAAACCACCACATCTATAAGTAATTCCACCGCCAATGAAATGCGCAGTCGTCAACTCAATTTCAAACCCGATATTGATGTGCGCGGCATGCGTGGCGACGAAGCTGTGCAAGCCATCACTTATTTCATCGACGATGCCATTCAATTCAGTCAGCCACGTGTGCGTATCCTACACGGTACCGGAACCGGCATTCTCAAGCAACTCATTCGCCAATACCTCAACTCCGTGAAAGAAGTGAAAAGTTATCGCGACGAGCATGTGCAATTCGGTGGAGCCGGCATCACTGTCGTAGATTTTCAGTAGCCATCAATCACAAAATCGTATTCACAAAAAAAGCAACTAATTGAATCAATTAGTTGCTTTTTTGCGGAGAGAGAGGGATTCGAACCCCCGGAACCTCTCAGTTCAACGGTTTTCAAGACCGCCGCGATCGACCACTCCGCCATCTCTCCAGTGTCAATTGGCGTTAGGTTTTCGTTTTGACGGGTGCAAATTTAGATATTTTATTTTACCCCACCAAATTTTTCCACAAAAAAATCCAAAAATCCAAACTTTTCCCAACTTAATTTCTTAATTCACTATCATTAGGCATCATCACTTTACTGCAACTGGAATCAACTTGGGTGATGTGGCGGTAGAAGTAGATGCATATTATTACTGATAGTAGGGAGCCGGCGAGGGTGGCTATGCCCATTGGGTAGAGGGTGGTTGGGAAGCTGATAGAAGCTAAATAGGCTAATGGGATGCGGGCGACCACAATGGAAATGGCATTGTGGACAAACGACAAAACAGATTTCCCATAGGCGCAAAAATATCCACTATAGCAAAAATGGATGCCAGCTAACACACAGTCCCAAACGTAGGCCATCAAATATTGCTCACCTGAAATTATCACACGTGGGTCGGAGGTGAATATCGACATCACATCCTTTGAAATGAATTGGAAAATGATGGATGATAGGGTGCCAAATGTGATGGCTATAATGATGGAATAGCGCAGGGTGAGGTGAGCTCTTTTTTGCAGACCGGAGCCGAGATTTTGAGCCGAAACAGCCGATACGGTTGATAGCAATGCCGATGGTACAAGGAAGAGAATACCTATCACACGCTCTACTATACCCACTGCTGCGGAATCTACGAGACCTCGGCAATTGGCAATAATGGTGATAAGAATGAACGATACTTGTATGAAACCATCTTGCAGGGCTATAGGAGTGCCTATTTGTAGCAATTTATGGGTGATGCGTTGATTTAGTTTGAAATTGGATTTGGCTAATGTCGTCCCTGAGTTTTTCTTCAAGATGGCGATGATTGCAATTGCCACACTGAAGCATTGGGATAGTATAGTGGCAAGTGCTGCACCTGCAGCGCCCATATTCAAACAACCGATAAAAAGATAATTGAGCAAAACATTGCACACGCAGGCAAGTGCGATGAAACACATGGGGCTCTTAGAATCGCCCAAGCCACGAAATATGGATGCCAGCACATTGTAGCCAACAATGGCAGGAATGCTAATGAAACTGATTTTCAGATAGGTGATGGTGGGGCCGAGAGCTTCCTTTGGCGTAGCCATCACATTCGCTATCGCTTCGGTGCAAAACACCAATGCTAATGTGAGCGGCAGGGATAGTGCCATAAAAAGGGTGATGGTATTACCTATTGTGGCTGATGCTTCATTATCGTGCTTAGCTCCGATGGCTCTTGCCAAGCACACTGTGCAACCCATTGCCATTCCCACAATCATCACCGTGAGCATGTGTAACACCTGACCTCCGATGGTAACGGCAGTAATGGCAGGAACATCGCAGTATTTTCCCACAAAGTAGAGGTCTGTCATACTGTAGAGCAATTGCAAAAAGCATGCGCAGAGATATGGGATGGAAAATCCCATTACCACATTTATCAACTTTCCCTTTGTTAGGTCCTTTCCCTGCATAACTGATTATTGAGAGAATTTGTTTACAAAATTAGTAAAATTATCAGGAGTTTTCATTACATTTGTGGAAAACAATAATGTTAGTTTATGGCAAGGAAATTTATTATCACTTCTCGTGGCGATTTGCGAATGGGCGATGTGAGAATGCATCGCGATTTATTGCACCCCGGGGATGTGTGTTTGGGTGGCGGGTATTATGCTTTTGATTATGTAAGTAATCGTGTGGTGCTTGACCGCGAGTCCTACGACTATGGTGCGCCACAATGGTCGAAACTTGTAGCATCTAAAATTAGATTGCGCATTTCAAAGCTCTATCAAGGTCTTGACTTTGTTTGGGTGTATGCTTCCGGCAATGGCGAAAGTTTGATAGATTGGTTGGGTGTAGAGTGGGTGTAAGTTCATAACTTCAAAATAAAAAAGGCTACTCGCGAGTAGCCTTTTTTGTTTTGAAGAATAAATGGGTTATAAAATCATTCTTACGAGTTCGGTGACATCGGACACATTGACCACGCCGTTGCCGTCGATATCGCAAACATCAACGCTGAAGTCTTCTCCACCCAAAATGTGGTTGACCAAAGTGGTAATATCGCTCACATTCACAACACCATCGGCATTAATGTCGCCTTTGACATATGCTCCGGAAAGCACAACGGCATTTGAAGGAGCCGATTCCACACCTTCTTCCACTGCAGTAACGGTGTAGGTGCCATTTGCGGCATTCGTTACTTTGAATTGGGTGTCGGTAATGTTGCCTGCTACGAGCTGATTGTTGCGATACACATTATAAGTAACTACAGCGGCGGTTTTTGCTCGAGCTGCATTCTTTGCTTTCGCATCGATTGCGGTGTCGGCATCAGCCACGGTGGCAGTGATGCGCCAGTTGTAGTCTTGTTTGTACTTGGTTTTGAGCGAGTACCAGTAGCCATAACTTGCCGACGAAGAAATTTGGTCGCTTAATCCGGGCGCCACAGCCGGACCGGCGTCGAGCACGTGGGGCTTCACACCATTGGCGTAGGTGGTGTGGTAGCCGAATCCAATTTCTTGATTTCCGGAAATTTCGAATGGTTTGTTCAAGCGAATGGTGTTCCACCCCACTTGAAGTGATTCCACATCCACCGATTGTTCAAATACGATATCTTGTCCGGTGCCTACCATCACAAACACGGCAGCCGATTTAAGATCCACGCTGGCGAGTTTGAAACTAATGTGAGTAATTCTTTTTCCGGCATAAGAAGCCAAGCTATCAGTGGGGAAACGCACACCGGCGTATGCTTCACGCGTGCCTGTTCCGGTCATGCCCAAAGCCATATCCACGCCATCATCCTTTTGATAAGTGAGGGTAACGGATTCGTTTGGTGCTTTCCACGAAAGCAACAGCGAGCCGGCTTCATTATAATCACCTTTCAGTGCATAGGGAGCGGGAGATGCTTGCTCGATAGGATTGTTTAGCGAAATCACTTTGCTGGCAGGAGATTCCCAGCCATTTTGGAAAATGGAAGTTACATAATAATTGAAGTCTCCATTTGTTTTAATCACTTCGGAGTAGGTTTGTGCTGTTTGTTGGCTCTTTTCTTCGCCATTGCAATACACCTTAAATGCTACTACAGCCGGGCGAGCCGGAGCCTTTTTGGCTTTTGCTTTTTGGGCAGGAAGTTGAGTGGCTTCAATACCGAAGCCGGCTTTCACGTCTGTTGCATTGATGGTGATTGATTCCATATCACCGCGATTGACGCTATTGCCCAGGGTGATGGATTTTGCGTTTTGGCTATCGCCTTTTGATACGGCAGTGGCACTAATCACAATATTATAATTGGCATAGTCGGAAGCAATGGTGCCGAGCTTTAGCCAACTTGCACCGTTGGTAAGGCTCACCACAGCGCCGCCGTCTACAGCAGGACCGCCGTCTAAAATCATGGCGGAAGTGCTAGCCGGAATTGTTGCATTATATACAATGTAGAGGTCGTCTTCGCCGGAGATGGCAATGGGGTTAGGAAGAGAGAGTGTGTAGAAAGTGACGGGCTCAATTAAGCTACCATCGATTTCTTCCGACATCAAACGTTCGCCTTTACCATTGATTACTTCCAGTTTAAAAGATTCTAAAGCGGCGCCCAAGGCAAATTTGAGCGATTTAATTTCATAACCAGTGTAAGCTGCGAGTTCTTCCTTAGTGAATTTTGCGCCGTAGGCAAGGGATAGTTCTTCATTGAATCCGGCTGTGTAGGCGGCTGTGCCATAATGCTTCAGTTCGGCAGCATCTTGGCTCCATGCAAATGAAAGTTCTCCGGTTGTTTCATCAAAATCGCTATCGGTAATTACCGGAGCGGAGTAGATGGCAGGCATGGTGTAAGCCACGGAGGTGGTGAGATAGGGAGCCTGCTTGTCGGCATATTTAGTGACCAACGTGTAAACGTATTTGCCGGGTTGGCTCACACTATCAGCAAAAGCGGTGGCTGTTACATCTTGTGCCAGCAATTCGCCATTGCGATAGATATCGTAGCCTGTAGGGGCTGCTGAGAGTGTGGGCTCACCCACGGGCGTTACATCGGCAGTGAGCATAAAGTTGCCGGGGATATTGCCGGAAGCGAGGGTTTTCCACGATGGATTGGAGCTATTGAATCCCTTAGAACTGGGTGAGGAAGTGGAAAAGCTGTTGCCTTTCACGTTCACTGCAGTGCCATTATCCATACCAATGGGGTGGCCGCCAGAAGCGTGGGTGTAATACACACCAAAAGCATAATTATGCCCGATTGAAAGTTCGTAAGGGGTGGCCAAACTGAATTTAGCCCACTGACTGGTGCCGATTTCAGGCAGAGAATCTATCACTTCAGAATAATCTATTGCGCCATCTTTCATCACAAAAAGAGTGGCGTTCGTCACCGGTTCTGTAAGGTAGGAATTGATGGCATTGATTTTATAGTTTTGGAAAGCCAATAAATCCTGCGCGTCGAATTCTTGTTTAATCCACACCTTAGGTGCACTGGAGGAAGTTCCGCCGATTTTGTTGCTCAAAGTTTGGTTCGACCAAGTGAGCAAGTCTCCATTTTTTAGCGGGGAAATCCACGAGAGTTCGCCTTTCAATTCATCAGTAGCTACTGAGAAATTGGTGGCAGGTGCAAGCAAATCGGATGGCTTATTGACCACCACTTGGGCAAAGTGTGATTTTATCTCTGTGCTCTCATATACGGCTCCGATACGATATTGATGAGAGCCTTGAGGCTCGGCATCGAGTACGGCAACAGTGGTATCGATTAATGCTTCATTCACCTTCACATCGTCGCGGTAAAGGTTGTAGCCCATCGGTTCTGCAGTGGCCTTGTTTTTCACACTGCCCGTCACCAAGAAGTCGCCATTGCCGTCGGCAGAAAAGTGCTTGCCATCGTAGGATACGATATTTCCCTTTCCATCGTGAGTTACCTTATCGGTAATAGCCACGAAAGTCATGTTGTAGCCGTGCTCAAATCTTACCACAAACATAATTTCATCATTGCCGGTGATGGTGTAGGGTTCGTTGAGCACCACCTTTTTCCAAGTGTTTTTCTCAAACCCCGACACATCAACAGCTTGGTCGCGGACCAAGACGCCATTCTCATAGAGTTGAACGCGCACATTAGCAATGTCGCGATATTGGAAATAAGAGATGGCTTCCACCTGTTCGCCCGCCACTGCGGCGAGTTCGGAAGGCAGGAACTTGCTACCGCCATAAATCACACACGATCCTTGCGGGTCGTGCTGCTTGCCAACCATGCCGTTGTAGTCATAACCATTGTGCCACTTCAGTTCGATATCAGAAGTAGGCTCTTGCCAATTCACAGTCACTTGGTCGAAATTCGCCTTCGCCGTTACACTGTGTGGCTGTCCGTTTTGCGCTTGCACTGCTCCGCACATCATCAGCGATGCGCTAATGGCAATGCTACGTAAGTGAGTAAAAAATTTCGTCATAAAGTAAGAGATATTTTTAATACATTAGTAGAATTCCCCTTGTTTTTGTTTACAAAATTAAACATTATTTTTGAATCCTACAACAGAATATGCGCATATAGCAGAACCAAAAGCTGCCTAAAACTGAAACGCGTGAAACACCTGAAACACCTGAAACACCTAACTGATATTTTGATGAATTTTTAAACCAAATAATCAAAGAACGTATGGCAAAGATAATATGATAGTCCGTGCGATTGCAACCACAATAAGGCAAGTTATGTTTTGCATGATGGATTTGCCACCAAAAATCGATTGTTTACCACCAAAAAAATATCCTGCGAACACAAAGAGCGATTATTGTTTTTAATTTTATGCCCAAAATTAAAAATAATGACGATGATTTACAGAAATCAAATTTTGACTGTTTTATTGATTGCGCTAACGTTAATGTCGTGCAAACGCCCCACTCCAAAAGAAGATAGTAATAACACTTACTCTACAATGGTGCTGAAAGAGGGAAGTCGTACGTTGAAAACGGAATACACGGCCAAACTTCAAGGTTGTCAAGTGGTAGAAGTTCGCCCACAAGTGGAAGGCACAATCACACGGATATGCTTTGATGAGGGTGATAAAATACGAAAAGGACAAACCCTTTTCGTTATCGATCAAGTGCCCTTTCGTGCTGCATTGGCTGAAGCTGTAGCCAATGTGGCAAGCGCAAAAGCAAAACTTTCTTCTGCAAAATTAAATTTAGAAAGCGCCCGAAAACTTCGTGAGAAAGATGTGGTGAAAGACTACGATGTGAGTGCCGCTTTCAATGAAGTGAATGCTGCCGAAGCAGTATTGCAAATGGCTCTGGCACAAGAAAAAATAGCACGTAATAATCTTTCCTACACAGAAGTAAAGAGTCCGGTGGACGGTGTGGCAGGTATGATTGGCTTCCGCGTGGGTGCGTTGGTGAGCAGTGGTATTGACCAACCTCTCGTAACAGTGAGCGACAATGGCAATATCTATGCCTATTTTGCTCTTACTGAAAGCCAAGTGGTAGATTTGGTTAGCCAATATCAATCAATTGAAAATTTTATTAAGCAGGCACCGGCTGTGGAATTAAAGATGAGCAATGGAAGCACTTATCCCCATAAGGGACGCATTTCCGCTATGAGTGGTATTGTGAGTGATGGTACAGGTGCCGTAACCCTACGTGCGGATTTCTCTAATAGCGAAGGTTTGCTGCGAGATGGAGGTAGCGGTGCGGTGATATTGCCCACAAGCAAAAGTAATTGCATCGTGATTCCACAATCAGCCACATTTGAATTGCAAAACAAAGTGTTTGTCTACAAAGTGGTGAATGGCAAAGCCGTTTCCACACCCGTAACACTTTTCAAACTCACAGGTGGAACGGAATATCTCGTAGAGAAGGGGTTATGCAATGGCGATACTATCATTGCAGAAGGCGCCGGTCTGGTGAAAGAGGGCGCAATTGTGAAATCAAAAGCAAAATAATGTTCCGGATATGACAGTAAAGACATTTATAGACCGTCCGATTCTATCTGCTGTAATCTCTGTGGGTATAGTGATTGTGGGATTGATAGGATTATCGCAACTTCCTATCGAGCAGTTTCCCGACATTGCTCCACCCACGGTGAGAGTGAGCGCTACCTACACCGGAGCGAATGCCGAAACAGTGATGAAAAGTGTGATTACACCATTAGAGGAACAACTCAATGGTGTAGAAAATATGATGTATATGACATCCACCGCCACTAATACGGGGGCAGCCACTGTGAGCGTGTATTTCCGTCAAGGAACCGACCCCGATATGTCGGTGGTGAATGTACAGAATCGCGTGTCGTCGGCTCAAGGTTTGCTCCCTGCGGAAGTAACCAAGTCGGGCGTAACGGTGCGCAAGCGCCAAAACAGTTCGCTAAAGGCCCTATCGCTCTATTCACCGGATAATTCCTATGATGCCAATTTCCTCACCAACTATATGAAGATTAATGTGGAGCCGCAAATCTCGCGTATAGCCGGTGTGGGAGAAGTGAACATCTGGGGTGCAAGTTATTCGATGCGCATTTGGCTCGACCCATTAAAAATGGCGCAATATGGATTGATGCCATCAGATATTACAGCAGTGCTTGGCGAGCAAAATGTGGAATCGCCCACCGGCACTTTAGGCGCAGAATCGACCAACACATTCCAATATGTGCTGAAATATCGTGGTCGCTATGAAGAAGAATCCGATTATGGCAATATGGTGATTAAATCATTGCCCACGGGCGAAGTGCTGCGGTTAAAAGACGTAGCAAAGATAGAACTTGGAGCAGAAAACTATGCTTTGCTTAGTCAAACCGATGGTCACCCCGGAGCTAACTGTATGATAGCCCAAACTTCTGGCTCAAATGCAAATGAAATCATCAAAGAGATAGATGCTACCACGGAAGATATTTCGTCGTCATTACCCAAAGGAATGGTGCTCACCGATATTATGAGCACAAAGGACTTCTTGGATGCTTCTATTCAAAATGTGATAGAAACGCTATTGCTTGCCATCGTGCTTGTAGTGCTGGTAGTGTATGCGTTTTTGCACGATTTGCGAGCCACACTAATTCCAGGCATTGCTATTATTGTGTCGCTTATCGGCACATTTGCCTTTTTGTATGTGGCTGGTTTTAGTTTGAATTTGCTCACATTGTTTGCTATCGTGTTGGTGATAGGCACAGTGGTAGATAATGCCATTGTTGTGGTGGAAGCTGTGCAAGCCAAATTCGATGAAGGCTACACATCGTCCTACCAAGCCACTGTGGAAGCCTTAGGAGGACTCACTTCAGCATTGGTAACAACCACTATTGTGTTTATGGCAGTATTTATCCCGGTTTGCTTTATGGGCGGCACCACGGGCACATTCTATACCCAATTCGGACTCACAATGGCGGTGGCAGTGGCCATCTCCTTGGTGAATGCTCTAACGCTGAGTCCGGCGCTATGCGCACTCATAATGCGACCTACAAAAAGTGGCAAGTCACATCCATCCTTATCAGAGCGATTTCACGTGGCTTTCGCTCGCTCGTTTCATCACCTTCTCGGGCGATATAGCCATGGGGTTACATTTTTGTTTCGACATAAGTGTGTGGCATTCTTCTCTGTATTGGTAGCAGTTGGCGTGTTGGTTTGGCTGACGGATATCACCAAAACGGGTTTGGTGCCACAAGAAGATATGGGCACCATCAATATCAATGTGCAAACCGCGCCCGGAAGCAGCTTGGAGGAAACGGAAAAAGTGATGAACGAGGTGGAAAAAGCGATTCGCAACATTCCTCAAATTAAAATCTATTCGCGCGTAACCGGCAAAGACGCACGCCACAATCAATCGGCAACGGCAGGCTCTTATACGATTCGACTGAAACATTGGAACGAACGCACTAATATCGGCGATGACCAAAATTCCGTTATTGCTGAAATATATCGATGCACCAACCATATCAAGACTGCGCAGATACGAGTGTCTACCCAACCTATGATTTCGGGCTATGGCACAAGCGATGGCTTTGAACTCTATGTGCAAGATAAAAAAGGCGGAACGGTGGATGAATTGCTCACCTACACCAACCATTTTATTGAAGAAATGAATAAAAGACCTGAGATTTCGAGGGCATACACCACATTCGATACTAAATATCCCCAATATCAAGTGGATGTAGACGCTGCGCTGTGCAAGCGCAATGGTGTGTCGCCCGGCGATGTGCTCAACACGATTTCAGGCTATGTAGGCGGCAGTTACTCCAGCAATCTCAATCGATTTACAAAACTCTACCGCGTGATTGTGCAAGCATCGCCGGAGTTCCGACTCGATAAATCGGCACTCAACAATATATTTGTGCGCAATAGCAATGGTGAAATGTCGCCAATTTCACAGTATTTGACTTTAACGAGGGTTTATGGTAGCGAGAGCTTATCGCGCTTCAACCTCTTTTCCGCCATTGCAGTTTATGGCACACCTGCAGAGGGGTATAGCTCGGGGCAAGCCATAAATGCTGTGAGAGAGGCTGCAGAGGAATCATTGCCTGAAGGTTATGGGTATGAGTTTGGCGGTATGGCTCGTGAAGAGGCAGATGTCTCGGGCACCACCACATGGGTGTTCATTATCTGCATTGTGTTTATCTACCTTATTCTGTGTGCACTTTATGAAAGTGTGATGATACCCTTTGCGGTCATTCTTTCGGTGCCATTTGGATTGGTAGGAAGTTTTATCTTTGCCCAGCTATGGGGCTTGGAGAACAATATTTATATGCAAACCGGATTGATTATGCTCATCGGACTATTGTCGAAAACAGCAATCCTCCTTACGGAATACGCATCGTCGCACCGGCGTAAAGGAATGTCGATTAGTGCTGCAGCAATGGCTGCTGCCAAGGCACGATTGCGCCCGATTTTAATGACTTCACTTACCATGATATTCGGTATGCTTCCGCTTATGTTTGCCACAGGAGTAGGGGCTAATGGTAATATGTCGGTGGGTGTAGGAACTGTGGGTGGTATGCTTTTAGGGACCGTGGCATTGCTATTCATAGTACCGCCACTATTCATCATCTTCCAGTGGTTAGAAGAAAAATTTGTTCGAATTAAACCCAAGCAAGTGGCAATGCCGATGATTATCTTTGCAATGGCTATTGCAGTAAGTTCGTGTGGCGTTCACACAAAATATGAACAACCTATGCAGTGTGTGCCTGCCGACAGTATGCTACGTGAGGGTATAGCACATCCCGACTCTACAGCGACCATCCCTGCAGCATGGTACTGCTATTTCAATGACCCGAAATTGCAATCGCTTATCGCATCGGCTTTGGAACGCAACACCGACCTGAACGTAGCAAGATTACAAATTGAGGAAGCACAGGCATCGCTTGTGAATGTGAAGAAATCGAATCAGCCCACACTTTCAGTAGCACCACAAGGAGGTGTCAGCAACTACAACGGAGAAACCAAATATACTTACAACCTTGGTGCTTCGGCTACTTGGGAACTCGACATCTTCAGTAAAGTGAGTAATGCTAAATTGGGTGCAGTGGCAGCGCTGATGGTAAGGGAGGCGTATGCATTGGCTGTTCAAACGCAATTAGTGACAACAGTGGCAGAAGCCTACTACACGTTACTAATGCTTGACAATCAGGTGGAAATATCAGAGCAAAACATTTCGCTCTACGATGAAACGATTTCCACCTTGCAATTGCTGGTGGAAGCCGGAAAGGCAAATGATGTGGCAGTAAGGCAAACAAAGGCGGCACGCATAGCAGTAGGGGCTTCGTTGCTGACATTAAAACAAAGTATCACCGTGACAGAAAATTGTTTGGCAGCATTAACCAAAACATCACCCCGCCATATAGATAGAGGCAAGCTGAGTGAGCAAAGCCTTGGCGCCACCATTTCTACAGGTGTACCACTCAACGCATTGTCGTCGCGGCCGGATGTGAAGCAGGCAGAAGCAGCATTGGCTGAAGCATTTTATGCCACCAACTCAGCTAAAGCGGCTTTCTATCCAAGCGTGACACTTTCCGGCACGTTCGGGTGGACAAACAATGGCGGTGGAGCCATCATCAATCCGGGGAAATGGCTTACTTCCGCTATTGCACAAATCACTGCGCCCATCTTCGACAAAGGCACCCGAAAAGCGAATCTGCGCATTGCGGAAGCAAAACAACAAGAGGCTTTGCTTCAATTCGAGCAAACGCTCTACGATGCTGCCAATGAGGTGAACGATGCCATATCGCAATGGCAAACTGCTAATGGCAGAATGGAATTTGATAGGGCACAGATTGCGGAATTGGAGCAAGCAGTGGAACGAACCAAACTGTTGGTGCAATACACATCAGCCAATTATCTTGAAGTGCTAACGGCCCAACAAGCCTTGCTCAATGCTCAATTGGCATTGGCACAAGACACGTCGCAACGCATAGTGGCAGCCATTCGGCTCTATCACGCTTTGGGTGGCGGTACATCTTATTGAATAATTTTGCGAGAGGTGGAGCTACCATCGGTGTAAGTAACCACTTCGATACTGATACCGGGGGCGGGTGCTGTTAGCTCGGTTCCCATACAATTGAAGTAACGGTGGCTATTTTCAGCTTTTGGGGCTGTGAAATCCGAAACGGAAGTGATGATGCCTTTCTCGAGGTTGAGCGGATACACCACATAGGTGCTACTCTTTGCTCTGGTGTCGGAATTCACTTTGCGCTTAGTGGATTGAGCTGAAGCGGGCGCCTTTTTTACGACGGCTTTGAATTGATACACACCGCCATCGGTAAAATCTTGTTCTTGAGTGATATTGTAAGCCAAGTTGATGTCAAAGCCACCTTGAAATCCGTGTACATTGACATTTGTATCAGTCATAGGAATATAGAAAGCACCGTCATTGTATACCGCCCACACCACTTGCACTAATTCGTTGGGCTTGGGTGTGTCGAAGAAGTAGGTGCCGTGGTTGGTATGGTTGGCGCATTGTTGCGAAGTGCCCATAAAGTTTGCGGGGCACATTGCATTGCGCTCGTAGGGATCAGCATCGCTGTTAATGATAAGAGTGGCATCTTCCGCCAATTGTATTGAGGGGTTGAGCGCATCGGTGTAATAGCCCTTCACACTGCCGGCGCTAATCATTTTGTTCACATAGTCGGCAGCGCCCAGCGTGGAAGGTAATTGAATTTCTACCCAATTGCTTTGGTCGTAGAGGTTTTGCGCCTTGGTGTTCGTATGTTCTGCGGCATCGGCATCGCTGAAATATGATACGGCATTGATTAAATAGGAACTCCAGCCGGTTTGAGGATTGCTTTTTTCAATGGCCTCCCCATCAGCGTCTTTTGCGAGCAGCACATTGCCGGGCAAGGCTGCCACACCACGCAGTTCGTTGCTAATGGAATAGATTGTTTTCTCGTTGGCATCGGCTTTTTCAATCAGTTGCTTCAGCGTGAGCTCCTCAGATGAAGGCGCTTGCGGCTTAAGCAGTTTGTAGATGGAAATATACTGTTTACTATAAGTATTATTCTCGGCATAGCATGAAAAGAGATATGGGGTAGCATTATAGAATCTCAACAAATTACTAGTGAAACTTCCTTGAAATTGTATTATAGCCGAGCCGGAACTGATAAAATCTATGGTTGCATTGGCATTGTTATCAAAATCTGTTTGGGTATTCAGACCTGAACCACCTGATGAACTTGCATACAAATACCCCTCTGCCACACGGAATGCATAAGTATCATCTTTTGTTCCTCGCTCAAGTGTCATCACCGCCACATTTTCGGGATTGGTTACCAGAATGATTTTTTTATCGCTACTAAATGAAAAACCACAGTCTTCGCTCTCTACTATACTGCTCCAGTTATCCTCCTCTTGTTTCGACATCACATAAATATGATAAGGATTGGTAAAGAGCAATTGGTCGCCGTACTCTAATTGGTCAATAGAAGTGACCAACACATATTCATCGCCCCCGGCATTGGGATTGGTGACAACGAGCGAGAATGTGGCTGTTGATTCCAACCAATAATCGCTCTCCGGGCAAGTGACGGTAATATCAGCAAAGCCTGAACCCACTACGTGAATCAGTCCATTATCGTCGACGGTTGCTACATTCGTATTGCTGCTCGCATAGGTCAGCGGTGCATCTTCCACATTGATTTGGGGTGGACAAGAAAAGTCGGCATCGCCCACTTGTTTGTGAATTGTGGTTTCCGAGAAAGATATTTCACTTTGCATTTTAGCCGCATCCAATGTGTAAGAGCACGATGAGCCCAAATAGTTATCATCCTCCTCAAAAGAGGCGGAAATGTTGGTAGTGCCCGGTTTGTGAATCGTCACCACGCCCTTGTCCGAAACGGTTGCTACACTTTCATCATTGCTTCCATACGAAATAACGGCATCGTCCGGACCACCGGTAAGTGTGGCAGGAGTAGAAATAGGCTCCATCCCAAAAGAAAAAGTCTTACTAATAGTCTCGCCATCAATCCCCTCTCCAAAACTCAAAGAGGTTTCGCTCTTTGTAGGCTCAGCGTTATACTCAAATTCCACCGTAACAGAATAAAACTTGAGATACTTGGTAGAGTTAGAACGAGAATACTGTATAACCAAATCATCTGTTAACTTATTAATTTGATCTACCCCTACTGTTAGAATTAAATCATTAGGAGTATCTGTTGTAGGCATTGTACCGGTTTGACTAAAAGTTAAAGGAATTGTATTATCAGTATCAGCAAAAAGTGCAAAAGATTTTACTGTAGGTGGATTCGTGCCATTGTAAGCACTCACATTAAGAGTGATTGTCACTGGACTTTTAATTGTTCTATCCTTAAAAATTTGATAGAGGTTAATATAAGCAGCAGCTAACAAACTATTACTCGGCAATAGATAGTAGCCGTTTTTTTTACCCCCGGAAACGATTTCCCAAGTTGTACCATCAGGAGGTACCGTATAAGTCTGTGAAAACGTTTCTGCATTCGCAGGAACACATACAACTGCCAAAATCACTGCCACAAATAGCCTATAAATATAATTCCGGATACTCATTTTGTCTAAATAATTTTAAATTCAGCCTCAAAATTACAATTTTTCACAAAATCAGTCAACAAATCTGAATAAAAAAGTACCTTCCCGCCATACCATCGTGGCGAAAAGGCACTCTATTCTAAAAATTTCTCTAGAAACAAGCCTATTTTTTCAAAGCACTTACTGCTTCGAGAGTGGCTTTTTGGATAGCTGCGTCGGCTTCTTTTTTGCAATTGAATTGTGCAATTTTTGCTTTGGATTGAACACCGAATTGCTTCACAAGCACATCAATTTGATTCTTTTGATAGCCGGATAGGGTTTGATACACTTTACTCATTCCAAGAAACGATTTAGTGTAGCTGTACATACCATTCACCACCGCTTGGGCGCTGTTGGCGCTTTTCATCTGGGTAATAGCATTGGTGAGTGTGGTTTTGAGTGCATTGAATTCTTGAGTGGATGCAACTGCGGCTTTTGCCGATTTTGAGTTTTGCAAACTTTGTGCAGGCATGCTAATTGCTGCCATGCAAGCAAATAAGAATATAAAAAATTTCAGTTTCATAGTCAAATGTTGATAATATGGGGTTAAAAAACTTTGGCAAAGTTAATCATTTTCGTTCATTCCGAACACATTTGCGCCATTTATTTCATTAAAAATTCGTCGGCATCTTTCCATGCGGGGAATTTTTCTCTGAAGCGATTGAGTGCTGGCAACGATAAATCGGCGGCTATCACTTTGCTGCTGCCACGCTCAGTGATTAACTTTCCCTTAAAATCAATCACTGCCGACGACCCTTCGCTAAATTCTATCCCGGCATCATCGATGCCGCATCGGTTCAGTCCGAGCACGTAGGCTTCATTTTCCACAGCTCGTGCATAGAGTAGCTGTTTCCAAGCCGTTTCTCTGGCTTTGGGCCAATTCGCCACCACAAGAAGGATGTCGTAATTGTTTCTCACATTTCTGCAATACACCGGAAAACGCAAATCGTAGCACACAATCATCTTGATATTGAAGCCTCTAAAGCGGATGATGGGCGCAGCTTTGTGGCCTTGCTTATACACGGTATGTTCATCGGCAAAACTGAAAAGATGGCGCTTGTCGTAGAAGGTTTCTTCACCGTTTGGCTCCACAAAAAAGGCGCGATTAAATAGCTGTCCTGCCGTATGTGCTAAAAATGAGCCGGCTATAGCGCATTGATAATGTGCCGCAAGCCGCTGCACCTCCTGTATCGTTTCGTCGATATTTCGCTCTGCCAACTGCTCGGCGAGAGGACGGTCTACCACAAACCCGGTAGTGAATAGTTCCGGAAGAACCACCAAGTCGGTGTCTTCGGGTATGTTTTGCATATTGCGTTTCAATTGCGCCAGGTTTGCCTCTTTGTCGGCCCACACGATGTGGTCTTCTATCAAGGCGACTCGAAAATTGCGTTCAAACATTGCAGAAAATAATTTAAAAAAAATGATGTATGCTTCTTGATCACAATCCGGTTGTGAATTTTTCGGGGAATTTTGCCATATAACCTTTCTCGTGGTAGTAGCGGAGAATGGTGTTGAGGTCGGCTTGAAGGTCGCCTGAGGGGGTGAGCACTTTATCCAAACAAGCAATTTTGTTCTGATAGTCGATATATGCCAAAATCAAAGGCACCTTTGCTTCGGCGGCTATCACTAATGCGCCTTTGTGCCAGTTGGAATTTTTGCTGCGAGTGCCCTCGGGCGTTACTGCAATGGCAAGGGTGTCGGATTGAGCGTAGGCTTTGGTGAGCGACTCGGTGAGGGAATGCTTGTCATCCTTGCTTTTACCTCTGTGCACAGGCACGCCTCCAATGGCTTTTAGAAAAATGCCCAAGGGGAAAAAGAACCAAGTGCTCTTCATCAAAAATCCTGCCTTTAGTCCGGCGGAGCGGATAGTCAATTCGCCGATAATAAAGTCCCAATTGCTGGTGTGAGGTGCCACGCAAATCACGCATTTTTTTGCATCATTCACACTCACATTCACTTTGAAATTCCAACCAAGACGCTTAAAAATTACTTGTGTAAGTCGCACGTGAAAAATATTATTAATTTCTTGATAATCATTGTACAATTCACTTGTGGAGACACTCCGCTATTAGCAAATTGCTTCCACAAGTGATTAATGAGCTGTTTTGAAATTTATTTGCCGGCTTTAGGTAGCAATGCATTCATTGCTGCCACCACCTTTTCGGTTTCGGTATGCATATAGTCGGCAAGCGCCTTTTCCACCGCCTTAAAGTAGGTCCGGCGGGCTTTTTTGTAATCTTGCTTGTTGGCAAAGTCGCGCGGCACTTTGTCGAAACTTACCGACACGCGATTCACAGCCTCTTCTTGAAGCAGTGCCACTTCCACAATAATCTTGTCCCACGCATCTACATCGGCGCCTTCAAAGGTGTCGGCGGCAAACATACACTCTCCTGCGATTTCACCACAGGCATAACGAATAGCTTTCTTTAAATCTCTTTTGTTAGCCATAATATTTATATAAATTAGGTGTTAGTGCAGGCAATCCACGATTGCCTTGTGAGTGCTAAATTACTACTTTTTTCTGATATAGACCATCTCTTTAGCAGCCTTTTTTAATAAGCATTCCGCAAATTGCCCCTATTTCTACATATCATGCCTATCGCTTTAGCAAACCTATGCGCTTAAGTAGCACAAATGCCGTGCCTAAGGCTATCAAACCAAAAGCCCACGATATAAGGCAACTTTCCATCATACCCATACTCTGCGTACACCCCGCTACAAGGTAAGTGATAAACGAAACTGATGCCACCGTAAGGGCGTAGGGCAATTGCGACGACACGTGGTTCACGTGCTTACAACCCGCACCCGCACTTGCCATAATGGTGGTGTCGGAAATTGGGGAAATGTGATCGCCACACACTGCTCCTGCCATACACGCCGATATAGAAATAATCCGCAAGGGTGCTCCCACCGGGAATATCGCCACGCAAATGGGGATAAGGATTCCAAACGTACCCCACGAGGTGCCGGTGGAGAATGCCAAAAAGCAGGCGGTGAGGAATATCACGCCAGGCAACAGCATATCCAAGCCCGTCCCTTCTAGCAAATGTGCCACATAGGTGGCTGCTTGCAATGAATCGGTCATCGATTTCAGTGTCCATGCAAGTGCTAAAATAAGTATGGCCGGCACCATCGCTTCAAATCCCTTGATTAAGCAGCTCATAGCGTCTTCAAAACGTATCACTCGCCTACTCACCAACCAAATGATGGAGAGCACCAAAGCTGTGAGCGAACCTATCACCAATCCCACCGAGGCGTTACTTTCTGCAAAGGCGTTCACAAAATCGTGGTAGTTTTTGCCGTTTCCAAAAAATCCTCCGGAGTAAATCATACCGAGGGTGCATAAGGTGAGTAATAGCACAATGGGTATCACCAAATCGAGCACGGTGCCGTTTTTGCCTAATTTTTTTAACGAAATTCCGCTCGATGCCACTTCCATCTTCGCATCGGCTATCTCACCTACGCCACCACCCAAATCGGCTTCGTCGCGTGCAACGGCATTGAATTTTCGCATAGTGGGAAAATCATATTTTGTGAGTATAATCGCTACTATGAATATAATGGAGAAAAAAGCATAGAAATTAAAGGGAATGGCTTGGCAAAAGAGCGCTAACCCGTTTTCGCCAACAGCGCAGAAACCTGCCACAGCTGCCGCCCAGCTTGAGATTGGTGCTATCACACAAATGGGCGCTGCGGTGGAGTCAATCAAATATGCTAATTTTTCGCTCGATACGCTATGACGTTCGGTAATGGGACGCATCACCGAACCCACTGTCAAACAGTTGAAATAGTCGTCAATAAAAATAAGTATGCCCAACAGCAAAGTGGAAATCTGAACACCCACTGCCGATTTCACATGCTTACTCGCCCATTTTCCGAAGGCTGCCGAACCGCCGGCTTTGTTCATTAGTGCCACCAAAGCACCTAATATCACCAAAAACACGATAATGCCCACATTCCAATTGTCGGACAAACAGCTAATCAACCCGTAAGATTGTGAGTTTACGCTATCACCAACATCACTGCTAAGTAAATGCCCAACAAATCCATCAAATCCGGTTCCGGTGGAAACACAATAAAAAATTGCACCAATTAAAATTCCAATAAATAGTGAAGAATACACTTCCTTGGTGATGAACGCCAAAATAATGGCCACCAATGGAGGAACCAATGCCCAATAAGTGCCAATTAATTCCATAAAACTAACCTTTTACAAATTAAATACCTAAATTCCCCTCCCCTAATAAAAAATACTTTTTCAATGCGATGTGCAAAGTTAACACTATTTTTCGACACATCTACCAAACACAACCCATTTTATTTCAACAATTTGCGTCAAAACAATGAATAAAAATATTCAAATTAATCACAATAATGACTTATTGGGATTGAAAATTCATAACACAAAAAGTATTTTTGCAAAAAAAATCATTCAGGTGTCAAGTGTTCCAGGTGTTTCAGGTGTTTCAAGCGTTTTCAAGCGTTCACATCCTCACTCCCTTCCCTTTAGGGAGGGGCCGGGGGTAGGATTTTCCCTAACCAAGTGCGAAGCACGACTAACTTTCAAATCACTGTTCCAATTTCAATTTTGCATTTAATTTTCCCAATTTATTTTTTTATAAATTTTATTTTTTTATAAATTCGCAAAAATTATTCTTGCTTATGAAATATCTATCGCTTTATATTGACTTGCTGTTTTGCATTATCTTGTTGCCACTGATGATGATTGCCTTACCGGTTGAAAGGTGGTGGGCTACTGCTCCGGTGTATTTCTTTTCGTTTGTGGCATGGCTTTATGCCACTTATTTTCTCTATAAACACTATATAGCTCCTCGGCTATTTCGTAAAAAAGGAAATCTCAGATTTGCTTTTGTCGCAATCTTAATTTCGTTAGCACTCACGGGATTGTTCTCTACATTCACCATCACATCGCCTTACTATCATTTGCACCGACAACAGAATGAGAGCATTCGGGTAAATGTTCCGAAATTGGGACCACGGCCCAATCAGCAAGCTGTATGGCTTCACTTTATCCTGGTGGTCACCTTTAGCTTTGCTGTGGGTTCGGTGAGTGAAATCTATAGTGAGCGGTTGGGGCGCCAACAACAAGAATTGGAGCGTAGAAAGGCTGAATTGGCACTCTATAAGGCACAAGTGAATCCTCACTTTTTATTCAATACACTCAATTCTCTTTACGGGCTTCTTATCACAGGTTCGGATAAAACGAAAGAGATGATGGAAAAATTTATCAATCTCACTAAATACATTTATTTAAGTACACAGCACGATTTTGTTCCTCTTAAAGAGGAAGTGGATTATATTACACAATACATCGACCTTCAGCGATTGCGTATCGGGGATAATGCTAAGGTGACCTTCATACAAAGCATTGAAGACGAACTTCTCCTCGTCCCGCCTATGCTGCTAATCACCTTTGTGGAAAATGCCTTCAAATATGGAATTTCCTCGATGGCCCCTTGCTATATTTCCATCGTGTTGCAATCTCGTGATGGAAATGTTTGCTTCGAAGTTGAGAATTTGAAGATGAATAAACGGGAAGCCAATTCCACACACACGGGAATTGAAAATTGCCGCCGCAGATTGGAATTGCTTTATCCGCAAAGGTATACCCTATCGTGTGCTCTGGGAGATGATAATGTGTTTTCAGTAAATTTAACTTTGAAAAAGGAGGAGGGTGTATGCTGAAGTGTGTTGCCATCGACGATGAACCTATCGCTCTTGCCATTCTTTCGCAATATTGCGCAAAATATGGCAATATTGAATTGCAAACTTTCACGTCTCCGGTTCTGGGGATGGCGCGGGTGAAAGCGGTGCACCCGGACGTAGTGTTTTTGGATATAGAATTGAATGGCGTGTCGGGATTGCAATTTGCCAAAGAATTGCCGGAAAATTGTGCCCTAATCTTTACCACTGCTTATGCACATTATGCACTGAATGGTTTTGAGGCAAATGCCATTGATTTTTTACATAAGCCATTTTTCTACGAACGCTTCACGCGGGCAATGCAAAAAGTGGAACATTGGTGTCGGATGAATGATTTGCTTCGGTTTTCCGACTCGGAACATCGACAAATCACTGTGAAAGCCGATTATAAGAATGTGCCGATTAGCGTGGATAGGATTCTTTTCGTGGAATCGGTCGACAATTATGTGAGGATTCAACTTGTGGATGGCGCCTCTGTGATGAGTAAAATGCCATTGAGTACTCTGATGGAGAGATTGCCCGAACAAGAGTTTCTTCGTATTCACCGTTCCTATATCGTGTCAATCAATAGGATTGTGCGTTTTTCTGCTACGGAAGTGGTGATGGATGGCAAATCCTTACCTATTGGCAAAAAATACGCGGAAATAGTTAAGCAAAAACTGAAAATATGACAAAGCAAATGAATACTCTCTTGGCTGAAATGATGGCGCGAGCCGATGAAAAGCAAGCAGCCTTATTGATGCGCTTTTTTAAGTGTGGCAAAGGAGAATATGGTGAAGGTGATGTGTTTTTGGGCGTGAAAGTGCCGATCACTCGTGCTGTAGTGAAGGAATGTTGGCGACTTTCCACTTTCGCACATTTGGAAGAATGTATCGTAAGCCCATATCATGAGGTGCGGCTTGCTGCCTTGCTCACTTTGATTGAGATTTTTAGCCATGGTCGTCCCGATGAAGCCTTGCAGCAAAAGTGTATTGATTTTTATCTTGCTCACACCGATAGAATCAACAACTGGGATTTAGTGGATTTGAGCTGCTACAAACTATTGGGAGAGTGGTTACTATCTCACGACCGTAGCATCTTATATGATATGGTACGCAATGGCACCACTATTTGGGAACAACGCATCGGCATGGTTACCACCATGCAATTCATCCGCAAGGGCGAATTGAATGATACCTATGCTATCGCTGAAATTTTTCTTCAGAAAACTGCTCCTTTGCACGATTTGTTACAGAAAGCAGTGGGATGGCTTTTGCGTGAAGCAGGAAAAAAAGATGAACCGCGCTTAGTGGCATGGCTTGAGCCACGAGCTTCTATTATGCCTCGCACCATGCTTCGCTATGCTATTGAACGCCTTCCTAACGATATTAGACAGCATTTAATGAAGAAATGAATGATATTGAAATTCAATAATTTTGCTTAATGGATGGTAATTATTTATAAATATTCCGAAGCTGTGTATCAAATTGAATTTTCAGGTGTATATTTGTGGAAATAATAATTGTCTTTTTTAAAATATGGAGGTATCTATGAAAAAATTATTTTTGTTAGTAATCATGACTTTGGGTATTGGTTGTGTGAAGGCATTGGCTTGTACGGGTATCACTTTACACACCACAGCCGGACATGCCGTTACGGCACGCACCATTGAATGGGCTGGCAACGACCTCGAAAGTCGCTATAGCATTGTGCCCCGCGGGTATCAGCAGCAAGCTATTTTGAATGATAACACTATCGGTGGCTTGCACTTTGTGGCTAAATATGGCTATGTGGGACTTGCCGTTCAGCAAGCAGAATTTGTGGTGGAAGGAATTAATGAGGCGGGATTGGCAGGTGGTCTATTCTATTTTCCGGGTTATGGTGAATATCAATCATTCGATGTTGCGTTACAGTCGTCGAGTATTGGAGATTTGCAAGTGGTGCCGCTTATGCTTGCCACCTGTGGTAGCATTGCTGAAGTGAAAAGTATGTTTGAGCGCATCCACGTGGTTACGCTCGACCCACGTGGCTCCACCGTGCATTGGCGTTTCACCGAGCAAACCGGACGCCAAATTGTGGTGGAAATCATTAATGAGAAGGTGAAATTTTACGAAAATACCCTGGGTGTGCTCACTAATTCGCCCGACTTTGAATGGCATTTGAAGAATTTGAACAATTATGTGAATTTGCGTCCGGGCAAAATAGATGAAGCTAAAATTGGTGATATGCTATTGAAATCGTTTGGCGGGGGAAGCGGCATGCATGGCATACCGGGTGATGTAACCCCACCTTCGCGCTTTGTGAGAGCGGCTTTCTATCAAACCACGGCACCGCGTCAATCCACCACCACTAAAGCTGTGGTGCAAGCATTCCATATTCTCAATAATTTCGACATTCCTACCGGCATACAATTTGCTGATGCTGATTCGGTGCCCGATATACCCAGTGCCACACAGTGGACAGTGGCTACCGATTTGGTAAATCGCAAAATCTATTATCGCACGATGCACAATGCCACTATTCGCTGTTTCGACCTTTCGACCATCAATTTTGAAAAGGCTCTCTATCAATCCTATCCACTTGATAGGGTAAAAGTTCAGCCTATCGAGATGATTACAGTGAAGTAAAGGTGATTGAGATTTTTGCGTATGATAGCCGAAAAATGCTTACCTTTGCATGCAAAATAAGGAATTTAAAAATGGCAAAATCGAATTTAACAAAAACTTTAGTGATTTTGAAACCATCTTGCTTGCAAAGAGCATTGGTGGGTGAAGTGATTAAGCGCTTTGAACAAAAGGGCTTGCGTTTGGCAGGACTGAAGATGTGTCAACTTTCCGATGAACAAATGAATGAACACTATGCCAAACACAATGGGAAACCCTTTTTTCAGCAATTGAAAGATGCAATGACGGTGACTCCTGTAGTGGTGTGCTGTTTGGAGGGCGTAGATGCTGTGGAAGTGGTTCGCAATATGGTTGGCGCCACCAGTGGCCGCAAGGCTGTACCCGGTACCATTCGAGGCGACTTGAGTATGTCGTATCAAGAGAATATCGTGCACACCAGCGATTCGCCTGAAGCGGCCGAAGTAGAACTGAAGCGTTTTTTTAGCGATAGCGAAATTTTTGATTTTGAAATGCCCCAATTCTCATACTTGTATGCTGCCGACGAAGTGTAGTCCGCTTATTTGATGCGGATTTGCATTTCACATTTTTGGCAATCGCAATGCACTTCCAATTGCTGCCCGGCAGTTCGCAATATCAAGGGGTCAGGTAAAAGCCTGGCTCCTTTTTCCTTTTTGCAAGCACCTAACTCTCTGCGTAAGCAGTAGCGAGTGTGCATCACCGGCACATTTTCCTTGGGCATATCTATTTCTATTGCAGGCTGAATGGTATGCACTCCATGCTCATGGTAGAGTTGTTCTGCTAAATGATTCGCCACATTGTCGGCGTAGGTTAGCGATGTGGCGAAACATTCCGCTTGCTCGTTTTCCGGTCTGCGCAATAGGCGTTGATAGGTGATGCGCTGTGCTCGGTCCAGAGCTCCAATAGCATTTCTTTTCAGTTGTGCCAAAAGCGATGATGGAATAAAGTGATTCCCCGGAACGATTGCTTCTACCAATTGATAGATGGTGCCGCCTAATTTGGAGAGCGTTTGTATTTGTTGTTGCTCTTGACTTTTATTTGCCGGTTCGGGTTCGTTACACTCCAAAGAGCTGACTATGCGATTGCCTCTTTCGTCGTTCAATTCCAATCGGAGTGCACCATGTGCCCACCATAAGTGCGCAGTGATAGAGATTTTGCGATCAGCAGATTTTGCGGCAAGTGCATCGTTGAAAGCCTTATCGTAGGTGCGGTACAGCATAGTTCCGGCTTTAATGGATAAAGGCGATTTCAAAAATAAATTTGCTCCATCCACCCTATTCACACGAAATCCTACATATTCTCCTTTGTCATTGAAATAGCTGATTCCGTCGCCGTTAGAAATAGAGGCGGTAGTAGAAATTTTCAAAGTTTTACCTTTAGAAACGATTACATGGCCGATAGGCTCTCCTATCGATTTTGGTGTGTGGATTGAAGCCATTGCTGTGCCGGATATTGGCTTGCGTTCAGCTAAGAAGTAATCTGTGAAAGATCTGTTGAAACTTTTGGAGAGGTTTGGCTCAAAAGTATATTGCGAAATGCCTTGTGAGGCTCTTACATATTTGTCGGGATGCTTTGCAATAATTCGATCGATGGCGTTGCGATAATATGCCACCACATTTTTTACATAAGGCACATCTTTTAATCTACCTTCAATTTTGAAAGATGATACCCCGGCTTCGAGCATTTGCTCAATATGAGTGCTTGCATTGAAATCTTTGAGCGAAAGAAGGTGCTTGTTACGCATCAACACATTGCCTCGATTATCCATCAAGTCGAAAGGCAAACGACAAATTTGTGCACATTCGCCACGATTAGCGCTTCTTCCTTTCAGGCATTGACTCACTTGGCATCTGCCACTATAACTCACGCAAAGTGCGCCATGCACGAATGCCTCTAAAGGAGTGTGTGGCACAGCATTGTGAATAACAGAAATTTCATTTAGAGAAAGCTCACGAGCCATTACCAATTGCGAGAAACCCAAATCTTGCAAAAATTCCGCTTTTTCGGGTGTGCGCAAATCGCATTGCGTGCTGGCATGGAGCGCAATTGGAGGAATATTCATCCGCAAAATGCCCATGTCTTGCACGATTAGGGCATCTACCCCCACCTTATACAAATCGGTGATTAATTTTTCTACGGCGGGTATTTCATGGTCATAAACGAGGGTGTTGACCGTGGCATATACCTTTGCACCAAATTGATGCGCAAAAGCCACTACTCTACCAATGTCGGCTGTGGTATTTCCCACTGCGGCACGTGCGCCATGGCTTTGTGGACCAATATACACGGCATCTGCACCATGCAAGATGGCTTGGATAGCAGTTTCGGCATCACGAGCCGGAGCCAAGAGTTCGATATATCGTTTACGCGCTTGCATCAATCATTTATTATGTGTTTTGCTACTTGTAGGGCTGTGAGCATAGATATGCCAGTAGCATCAGCATTTTTTACGCGGTTGGAACCGCTGAGCACCGAGCCCGTTGCATAGCAATTGGCAATGGCTTGACCTTCTTTTTTAACTTGAAGTCTATTGGTGGTACTCACACCAAATTCCATATACGGTTGAGCTTCAAACACATTAAATTTAACGCGCTTAGAAGGCTCTTGATAAGCATCCAAATCAAAATCGAATACAGTTTCCTTAACTTGTTTATAATTGCTACTAAGCCCCCCACTAACAAAAGAGCCGGTTGCAAGGATGAAATGGTCGGCTTTAAGGGCTGTGTCAGAAAGACGTCGGGTGGTGATGCTTTTGAGGATGCCGGATTCGATGGTGCCGGAGGTGGCTTTGTCGCCGGTAAGGTGCACGCCGCCGGCTGCGATGAAGCGCTGGCGCAATAGGGTTTGCACATTCACACCTGCCACCGA
>JBJECV010000120.1:0-2049 GCA_051871435.1 Sodaliphilus sp.
AGCCGACGACGAAGTGATGGAAGTGGAACTCACGAAGAAGGACTACACTTCGCTGGAAGACAAGAAGTTCGAACCCACTAAGGAGGAAATTGAAGCCGTCTACAATCAATACAAAAATCTTTGGAAGATTTACGACAAAACCGTGTTGGCACACGTGATTGCAGTGCCCATCCTGCCCAATGCCACCGATATCAAGGCTTCCGACGCGCTCTTCAACCAGGCTTTTGCCACGCTTGAAGGTAAGGGTATCGACGCTTTGCGCGACATCAACGAATTTAGCAATGTGCAAGAATTGAAACTCACCGATGCTACCGCTAAGCAAATGGGTGAACAACTCGGCGATTCTACTTTCGCTTCGTGGGCGATTTCAGCTCCTGCCAACGCTGCTAAGAAATATCAACAAGAATACAATTATGCACTCTTCCAGAAAGTGAATAGCGAGGAATTGCTCGACACCATCAAGGTGGTTCAAGTGGAAGTGCAAGGCGACAAGAAAACACAAGACAAGGTGCTTGCTGAACTCAATGCCGGTAAGGATGTGAGCAAAATGAAGGGCGTGCAAGTGCGTCCTGAGCAACCCATCCCGGTGCAAAATGCACAACTCTCCGACGACATTATTGCCAAATTTGATAGCGCAGCCAACCACTACATCGTGTTCCAATCTGCAAAAGAAGGCGCTTTGCTGGTGAAAACCACCTATCAAAAGAACTCGATGTTCCACACTGTGAACATGGCTACCTACACTGTGGCAGCCAGCAAGAAAACCACTGCTCAATTGCACGACGGTTTGGAAAAATTCATCGAAAAGAACAATACGCCTGAAGCATTTGCAAAGAATGCCGCAGCAGCCAAATATCAAGCACAAGAAGTGATCCTTAGCTCCGGCGTACCCTCCATTGCCAATATCTCCGGTAGCCGCGATATGATTAAGTGGGCTCTCAATGAGGCTGAAAAGGGTCAAATCTCTTCTGTAGCTCAATTGAGCACCGCTATGATTGCTGTGGCAGTGGATGATGTGTTTGAAGGCGACTATCTCCCGCTCGAAGCAAAGAGCGTGCAAGAATTCTGCAAGGCGAAGGCTATGGCTATCAAGAAAGCTGAAGCCATGAAGCAACAATATGCCGGCAAATTCAAATCACTCAATGAATATGCCAAAGCTTTTGCCGCTCCCGTCGACACCACCTCCTTCTCGTTCAATAGCCAATATGCCGACAAGGTGCTGATGCAAAGCCCCACAGGCATTGAAGGCGACGGTGGCCTCCTCGGCGCAGCTTCTGCCGCACAAATTGGCAAAGTGAACGTGTGGGCTGGCAACAACGCTATCTACGCTTTTGTGGTGAAGAGCAAAAAAGCCACTATGAAACTCAAAAAAGAAGAGTTGGCTCAAAAATGGCAAGCAACCTACGGATTTGCAGGCCAACGCCAACAAATGATTCAAGGCGTGGTATTCAACTCCGAAGTATTGCGAAACAAACTGGTTAAATTCCAATAATCTAAACCCCCTCATATCATCCTGATATGACACCCCCTGACCGCTCGGCATCCCACCACGCCGAGCGGTCACTTTTTCATCCACCCCCCCCCTATAACCAAACGAACAGCGGGAACAAAGGGACGGTTCTTTCGTTCCCGAAACGCCAACAATTCCCATCCGCGGGGACATGCCTCCGGCATGTAATGGGCGCAACCCACTAAATCACAACCACTTGCCCCCACCTCCGTAGGGGCGCAATACTTTGCGCCCGCCCCACAAGTCCCCATATACGGGCTCTGTAGAAACACCGTGGAAACAAAATGCCAGAGCCATAACACTTGAAGCGCGCTTCAAGAGGATGCAATATTCTCATCGACACAAAAATCGCCCGATACAATCTTGCCGTATTGGGATTGACCACACCCCACCGCCCATCTTATCTTTGCCCCAGAGTTCTTTGAAATTTTCGAGTCAACAAGTTAAGACCTCACACAGATCTCAGAATGGGTATCCGAATGGAGGGCGCGCAACCGCGCCAAAGGTGTTTCATGGGGTTCCACGTGTTTCACAAACCA
>JBJECV010000121.1:0-8814 GCA_051871435.1 Sodaliphilus sp.
GTTCATCTCATACCGGCCTACACACATCGCATCCCTAACGGGATGCCCACCATCAGGTTACCCATCCACCACCCGGATAGCCGCCCACCATCCGGATAGCCATCCACCACCCGGATACCCATCCACCACCCAGATACTCGTCCACCATCCGGTTACCCATCCACCACCCAGATACTCGTCCACCATCCGGTTACCCATCCACCATCAGGATACTCGTCCACCATCAAGTTACCCATCCACCACCCAGATACTCGTCCACCACCCGGATAGCCGCCCACCATCCGGATACCCATTCTGAGATTCGTGTGAGGTCTTACCTTATTGATACCAAAATTTCAAAGAGCTTGGGAGCAAAGATAAGGTGGGAGGTGGGGTAAGGTCAACCCCAATACGGCAAGATGATGTGCGGGAGAATTTTTGTGTTGATGAGAATATTGAATCCAACTGAAGCGCGCTTCAAAAGTTATGACTATGGCATATTGCCCCCACAATTTTTCTACAGGGCCTTTTTTCGCGAAGCCGACTTTTTTCTTCGTGCGGTGGGGATGTGAGTGGAGGGCGCCAACTCCTCACATCCCCACCGCACGACTTTTTTTGTTCGTTTCATGCCACAAAAGAAAGCAAACATATTCAAATCAAAAGCATTATTCGCATCCTTAAACTGCAAGAGCCATGTGAGGATGAGCATAAATCTCACGCACGATGGCTTCATTTAAAATGTTTTTGCTACCTTTGCATAGCATTTTCTAATCCGTAAGGCAAAAAGAATAATAACAACAAATAAAAAACGCTACTATTTATGAATTTTGTAAAACCTCTACTGATGGCTTCATTAATGGCTGCAACCTCGATCGGCGCTTCAGCCGCAAAGTTCACCCCGGAGCTGCTCAATAGCCTCGGCCGTGTGAGCGATGCGCAAGTGTCGCCCGATGCTTCAAAGGTGCTCTATGGTGTGAGCACGCCAAACATAGAAAACAACAACAGCAACCGCGAATTGTGGGTGATGGACATCGACGGTAAAAATGCCGTGCAAATCACCAACACCGCCAAAAGCGAAACCAACGCCGTGTGGATGGATGGTGGTAAAAAAATTGCTTTTGCCTACCCCAATGCCGACGGTGTGAACCAAATGTGGGTGATGAACGCCGATGGCACCAACCGCAAGTGTGTGTCGAATTTGGAAAAAGACATTGAGGGCTTCGTGTTGAGCCCGGATGAAAAGAAGGTGATTATCATCTCCACCGTGAAATATGGCGAAACTGCGCAAGACCGCTATCCCGACTTGCCCAAAACCGACGGCCGCATCATCGACGATTTGATGTATCGCCATTGGAATGAATGGACTGCCGAAATCCCCCACCCCTTTGTGGCTGACTTCAATGGCGAGGCGGTGAGCAATGTGAAGGATGTGCTCGAAGGCACGCAATTTGAATCGCCGATGCGCCCTTGGGGAGGTGTGGAGCAATTGGCTTGGATGCCCGATAGCAAGAGCATCCTCTATGTGTGCCGCAAGAAAACCGGCAAAGAATATGCCGTGTCGACCAATAGCGACATCTATCAATACGATATCACCACTGGAGCCACACAAAACCTCACCGAAGGTATGATGGGCTACGACAACAATCCTATCGTGTCGAAAAGCGGAAAAATCGCTTGGCTTTCGATGGAACACGATGGCTATGAAGCCGACAAAAACCGCATCTTCCTGCTCGATAACGGCAAGAAAATCGACCTCACCGCCAATTGGGACTACAGCGTGGACTTTATCACTTGGTCGCCCGACGAAAAATATATTTACTTCATTTGCGCCTACCAAGGCACGCTGCCCATTTTCCGCATGAATGTTGCCACTCAAAAGGTGGAACAAGTGGCAGGCGAACAGTATGACTACGACGGCTTGCAATTTGCCGGAAAAGACCTGATGATTACTTGCCGCCACTCTTTCCTCGAGCCCAACGAAGTGTATAGCTTCAAGGCAGGCAAAGAACCTGTTCGCCTCACTCACGTGACCGCGCCCATTATGGACACCCTCGGCGATGTGAAATGCGAAAAGGTGATGGTGCCCACCACCGATGGCAAAATGATGACCACTTGGGTGCTCCTCCCGCCGAACTTCGACCCCAACAAAAAATATCCTTCGCTCCTGTTCTGTGAAGGTGGACCGCAATCGCCGGTGAGCCAATTCTGGAGTTATCGCTGGAATTTGCGCATCATGGCTGAAAACGGCTATGTGGTGATTGCCCCCAACCGCCGCGGTTTACCCGGATTCGGCACCGAATGGAATGCACAAATTTCGGGCGATTATGCCGGACAATGTATGAAAGACTACCTCAGTGCTGCCGACTATATGAAACAGCAACCCTACATCGCCGGCGACTGCATGGGTGCAGTGGGCGCAAGTTTTGGCGGTTATTCAGTTTACTGGCTTGCCGGCAACCACAATAAGCGCTTTGCTTGCTTCCTTTCGCATGCCGGCATCTTCGACCTTCGCGCGCAATATTGCGAAACCGAAGAAATGTGGTTCGTGAACTGGGACCTCGGTGGCGCACCTTGGGAAACTGACAACGAGGTGGCAATGCGCAGCTATCGCGATGCCGATCCCAAAAACTTCGTTCAAAACTGGGATACCCCCATTTTGGTGGTGACCGGTGAAAACGATTTCCGCATCTCCTACAGCCAAACCATGCAAGCCTTCAATGCGGCTAAAATGCGTGGCATCCCCGCCCGCATGGTGCTCTTCCCCAGCGAATGTCACTGGGTGACCAAGCCACAAAACAGCATCCTTTGGCAACGTGAATATTTCCGTTGGCTCGACCAATGGCTTAAAAAATAACCATCCCTTTCATCTGATAAAAAAGAGTCGCTCGCAAGCGACTCTTTTTTATAATATGGCATTGTAGAGATAGCCCAGAGCTATGATGCTCACCGTCACCACGCCGAAGAAAATGCCAATCAGCTTCCACGTCATCACCTTCTTCAGCATCGTGGCTTCCGGTAGAGATAGCCCCACCACTGCCATCATAAATGCCAACGCGGAGCCTATCGACACGCCTTTCGCAACCAGCACTTGCACGATGGGCACGATGCCGGCGGCATTGGCATACATGGGCACCGCCAATAGTACCGAAATGGGCACGGCATACCATGCGTCATTGCCCATCCACTGAGCAAAAAATTCGTCGGGCACAAAGCCATGAATCCCGGCGCCAATGCCAATACCAATCAAAATGTAGAGTAACACACCCTTCACAATGCCCCAAGCATCGGAGGCAATGGTGGGAAGGCGCTTGATGAACGACAACTTTTCCGCCTCCCATTTCTCGGTTGTTCTCATCGATTGGGCTTGTAGAGTGCGCACCCATGGTGTGAGCAGAGGGTGGAGCTTCATTTTGCCAAGCACCCAGCCGCCAAACATACCCATCGCCAAACCGCTTACCACGTAGATGCCGGTGATTTTCCAGCCAAATGTGGCGGCAAACATTGCCACAGCCACCTCGTTGACCAGCGGAGAGGTGATTAAGAAGGCGAACGTAACACCCAGCGGTATGCCGCCCTTCACAAATCCGATAAATAGCGGAATGGACGAGCAAGAGCAAAATGGAGTGATGGCGCCAAACACGGAAGCAAACAGATATTCCAATCCATAGAGCTTGTGATGGGTGAGGTATTGCCGCAGCCTATCGATAGGGAAATAGGCATTGATGATGCCCATCAGCATGGAAATCAGAAACAACAGAAAGATGATTTTCAACGAATCGTAGAAAAAGAAGTGAACGGCACTTCCCAAATGCGATTCAGCCGACAAACCAAAAATGCCGTACACTATCCAATCGGCAACAGCCTCTATCATTGCAGTAGCGCTTTCACTTGTTCCACACTGAGTTTCTTGCCGCTCGACACCACTTTGCCATCCACCACGAGCGCCGGTAGCATCATCACATTATATTCCATAATCTTCATCAAATCTTCTTCTTTCACCACTGTGGCATCCAAGCCAAGCTGAGCCACAGCTTCTTCCACAGCGCTCATCAGCGCCCTACATCCGGCACATCCGGTTCCTAAAACTTTAATTTCCATTTTTTATCTTAATATTAATACATTTATAGATATATCACTACACAATAATATATACCAATGAGAAGAAACAGCACCCCTACCCCTACATTCAGCCATTTTTGTAGCCTTTGCATCTTGCCATAAAACGCACCGAGATGGCGCGCACTGAAGGCGAGAATCCATGCCACAATCAGCACCGGAATGGCGGTGGCGATGGCAAACACAATGGGCAACATCCATCCGGCGGGCTCGGCCACCGACATCGGAATCAGCATACCAAAATACAGTACGCCGCTGGTGGGGCAAAATGCCAGCGCAAAAATAATGCCCAGCAATAGCGCTCCCAAAATGCCTCTCCTTGCTATTCTTTCTCCATAGTGGCCAAAACTCAATTTTGGCAAATTCAGTTGATGCCCGAAAAGCATCAATAAGCCCACCACCATCAGCATCGGGCCCAAAAGCAGTTCGCCCCATTTTCCGAGCGCCTTCTGAATGCCAAACACACTTGCCCCCTCTCGCAATATGGCTATCAGCACCACGCCAAGAGCGGTGTAGGAAATCACTCTTCCTAAGGTGTAGCACAAGCCTTTTAGAAATATCTTTCGCCCATCTTCAATATCCTTGCCGATATAGCCAATAGCAGCTATGTTGGTGGCAAGCGGGCATGGCGAAAGCGCCGTGAGCAAACCTAACAGCAAAGCTGTGAGCGCCGGAGTGGTGCTATTATCGAGCATCGTTTGTAACCATTCCATCATTTCAAGCATTTACGTATCGTTTCTGTTAAACCCTTCTTAAATCGGTCGGGCGATTTACGTGCACATGAAAATGCAAAATCGGTGACATTATTGCGAGTTTCTTTGCCGCCTTTCCATTTATTCACATACAACGACGACCACGACACTTCGTATTTATCGGCAAGCGCCTCTCCTTTAGGGGTGGAAATATCCACCACCCTAAAAACCACTGTGCCGTTTTTAACCTCGTTTGCAAACGTGCCGCTCACCACCTCACGAGCATTCTTCTCAATTGCCATACATGTGGGACAACGCTGCTTCCCATGAAAATAAATCACTTCCACATAGTTCTTTACACCTTTTTTCGATTGGGCAGCACACGTTATCGGGCCACCAAACGATGCTATGCTAAGCATCATTACGAGCATCAAAATAATTCTTTTTAACATAATGAGGAGATTATTAGTTAGTTGTTTGTCAAACTACGAACATATCGAGCAAAAAAATTTGGTTTAGCTTTTGCAGCAAGCACCGGCCAACTTTTTTGTGTGGCAGTCGCTGAACATTTGATTGAAAAGCGCTTGCGCAATTGCCCAATTCTCGCGATTGATGCAATATCTCACTTTCGGGGCTTCAATGGTGCCTTGAATCAGCCCGGCTGCCTTCAGCTCACTCAAATGCTGCGACACGGTAGCTTTTGCCACCGGGAGCACCTCATGAATTTCGCCGAAAAAGCACTCATCTCGCTGAGCCAGAAAGCGCAAAATGGCAATGCGAGTGGGATGCCCCATCGCCTTAGCAAAGCGCGCCAAGCGCTCCTGATCAGCTGTAATTTCAATTCGTGACATTCGCAAAAGCCTCTAATCGTTCGCAAAATTACGAACAATTCTGCACATACGCAATACCGCCACCCGTTTTTTTATTCGCTCCATACCACAAAGGAAAGCATCCCTCATCATCCGTAATTGGGAAAGCCATGCAAAAAAAGATGGGGGAATTATTGCAAAAGCGAAAAAAAGATTGTAACTTCGTTTCCGTCAACTAATTTACTTTTCCTTAATACAAAAATAAACCTTTTTTACCTTATCACCATTATGAAACGAATTCTTACTGTTTTGGCTATGCTGCTCGTAGTGGGGCAAGCATGGGCATGGAAACCCAAATTTGTGGGTCACCGCGGTAGCTACAAGGGTGTGATGAACACTGAAGAAGCCTTCCGCAATGGCGTGGACTTTTATGGCTACGATGGTCTGGAATGTGACGTGCGCGTTACTGCCGACGGCAAATACGTGATTTCGCACGACGAAACCACCTCGGCTGTGGGCGGTAGCCTCACCGTGGCAAGCGCCACACTGGAGCAACTCCAAGCCGAAACCTACACTCAAACGCGCGGCGGCATCACCTACACCGGCCACATTTGCACTATTGAGGAATACCTCGACATTTGTGTAGAAAAGAATGTGTTCCCCGTGATTGAGCTCAAATGGGCTACGGGTATCAATAGCAACGACATGACCAATTTCCCGGGATTGGCAAATATCATTAAAGCAAAGGGGCTTGCTGGCAAGGTGGTGATTCTCACCAGTATGAAGGCTTCGCTCGAATATGTGAAGACCAACTACCCCGAATTTAAATGCCAATTTCTCTGCACCACCGGATGGGATGGTGCGCAAGAATGGTGCAAAACGTGGAATCTGAACCCGAGCATCCAAGTGGGCGATTTCGACATCTATGCCGTGAAGAGCTATGTGGACCTCGGTATGGAAGTGGCGGCTTGGACCGTGAACAGCCTCGCCACCTACAAGAGTGTGGGCGAAATGGGCGTAACGATGATCACTTGCGACTATCTTATGCCAAGCGAAATGCCGGAATTGGCAGATATCAATTGGGACGACATCGAACCGGTGCTCGACCCCTTGGAAGTGAAGGTCGACACGGTGTATATGTTTAGCCGCACGAAGGAAAATCTGCCTGCCAACTTCCCATCGGGCGTGGCTTCCGAATCATCGCGCAATAGCGCACAAGTGGCTGCCGTGAAAGATGGCGTGTTCTATGTAAACAACTACACCACCTCCGAACTCATCACCTACAACGAAAACGGCGAAATTCCCAACGCATTCAACAATGTGGGCACCAACAGCCATGGCATTTGCTTCGACGATGCCGGCAACCTGATTCAGCGTGCCGACGGCATTACATCCACGCCCAACAAGATGATTATCTATCGCCACGGCGATACTGCCGACCGCACAGAAATCTCCTTCTCGCTCAATGAACCCGGACAAACCAACTTTATCACTGCCAGCGGCGACGTGATGAGCGAATCGGGCGGCTACGTGTATTTCTTCCCCAACAAACAAACCGTGATGAATGCCGTGAGAATCGTGGAAGGCGAAGTGCAAGAAGTTATCACTTCGGGCAACTTGAGCATCACAGCCAGCACAGCAGGCATCATCTACCCCATCAATGGCCCGCAACACTTCATCTACCAAGTGCGCGCCAACGGCTACTACCTCTACAACAAAGAAGACAAGGGTGGCTACGTGACCGGCTCTGCCAACACCACTGCACCCAACCGCAATAGCAGCGTGGGCGGCGCCTACTTTACCATTGCCGGACACAAACTCTTTTTGCATAGCAGCGGCAGCAACTACAATGGTGGCTTCACCATCAAAGACATGAGCGCCAACAAGGCTTCCATCTTCACGCAACCCGTGCTCGGCACCGGCGGCTACAGCGCCAACCCCACCACAGGTGCTTGGTATGCTGTGCAACCCATCGACGAAAATCACTGCTGGCTCTATGAATACTGCATGGGCAACGGCTACGCCAAATATCAAGTGTATGTGGGCGAACCCTACGTCGAGACGCCCACCGACGTGAAAGAGGTGAACACCGCCAAAGCAGTGAGCCACATCACCTACTACAACCTCTCCGGTATGCAAAGCACCACACCATTCAATGGCGTCAATATCGTGGTCACCACCTACACCGACGGCACCCGCACAGCACAAAAAATAATGAAATAAGCCCCCCGCATCACCCTCATTCAAAAATTAGCCCAAATTGCGCCACCCCGCAATTTGGGCTAATTCACCAACATCGTAATCAAAATCAACGCAAAGAACACCAACACCACATTGCTACTTACCTGATTTCGCAAATATTTCATAGGATATACATCTTTTTCAGATATCACCAACAGAGGGAACTACAATTCTATACTTGAAAGCGGAAAAATCGTGGTTAAGTATCAGTTGCAGATGCTTTTTATCGATAGAAACCCAAAAATCATTCCATATTTCAAGGTCACCATCAATGGTGATGAAGGGATTGCGATAATATCCAATTTCACGTAATCTGCATTTTGCAATAACCGGTACAAGAAATATGGATAGTTCTTCTTTTGCATTTTGAAAAGAAAATTCGGTAGTGCGGAATTGAATAAGTTTTCTATTCTTCTTTAATTCCGCAACACTATTATAAATTTAACTTTTTAAGTACCTGAGCAACAAAAAGTTGCTCAGGATTTTGCCATGTCAGATTTTTCACCTATCTTAGTGTTGCAAATAAAAACATGTATCAAACCCGACAGACATGGCAAAGGTATCAATAAAATCTGAGAAACTCACTCCTTTTGGAGGAATATTTTCAATAATGGAGCAATTTGACTCCAAGCTCTCATCTGTAATAGACTCAACCCTTGGTATGAGATGCAAGCTGTATGGTTATCAATACAGCGAAATCATCCGTTCGCTTATGAGCGTTTATTTCTGTGGCGGCTCATGCATAGAGGATGTCACCACTCATCTGATGTGCCATCTCTCGCTTCACCCGACACTTCGCACATGTAGTGCCGACACTATTCTCAGAGCCATAAAGGAACTGACCCAGGATAACATTTCCTACACATCCGACACAGGCAAGACCTATGACTTCAACACGGCAGACAAGCTGAATACATTGCTCCTCAATTGCCTGTTGTCCACAGGGCAGTTGAAAGAGGGCGAGGGGTATGACGTTG
>JBJECV010000122.1:0-8755 GCA_051871435.1 Sodaliphilus sp.
AAAAATATGTGGCTCGCATCCACCCCTTTTATCGCTGCCAGGCGCTGCTTCACCTGCTTTTGAAGCGGGTCGGGGTAACGGTTATACGGCCCATTATACGGACTTTCGTTGGCATCGAGCCACACGCTGGCACTGCCACTAAATTCGCTTCGCGCCGAACTATAAGGCGCCAGCGAGAGAATATTGCGCCGCACTAAAGCGGAAAGACTAAATCTACTGTTCATATCCAATCATTATTATTAATCCAATGCTATAGGCTCCAACATCAAGACAAACGTCCAAAGAGCCGTTAGCCATTAGCCTTTAGCCATCAGCCTTTAGCCATTTAGTGATTAGAAGCAAAAAAGCATTCGTCTTAACTTCTTAATAATCTTCTTAACTTCTGAATAATCCTCTTAACTTCCAAAAAAAACTTTCCAAACAGCCTTCTCAATCATCGATTCTCACCGTCACCGCCAATCGGTGCGCCATCAGGCTCTCGGCTTCTGCCATCGTTGCCACCGCTGTGCCAATGCTTTGCAAGCCGACTTGCGTGAGACGCTGGAAGGTGATTTTTTTAGTAAAACTGTCGAGATTCACGCCGCTATACGCTTTGGCAAAACCGCTGGTGGGCAGGGTATGGTTGGTACCGCTGGCATAATCGCCCGCACTTTCCGGCGAATACGGTCCCACGAACACCGACCCGGCATTCTCCACCTGCTCGGCAAGTGCTTCGCAATGAGCACAATTCAGTATCAAGTGCTCGGGCGCATATTCATTGGCAAACGCCATCACTTCTTCTTCGCTGCGTAGCACAATGATGCGGCTGTGACTCAGCGATTTCGCCATCATTTCGCGGCGTGGCAAGGTGGCAAGCATCTGCGCTATCACGTCGGGTAGACGCTCGGCAAAGGCTTCGTCGGTGGTGAGCAGTATCGACTGACTGTCGGGGCCATGCTCGGCTTGCGACAGGAAATCGCTCGCCACAAAGCGCTCATCAGCGGTGCCGTCGGCCACCACGAGCACTTCGCTCGGCCCGGCGGGCATATCAATCGCCACCCCGGCGCTGTTCACTTGCATTTTGGCTTCCATCACATAGCGATTGCCGGGACCGAATATTTTGCTCACCCGCGGCACACTCTCGGTGCCAAACGCCATCGCTGCCACGGCTTGTGCGCCGCCGCTCTTGTAAATGGCGCTCACACCGCATTTCCACGCGGCATACAGTATGGCGGGATGCACCTTGCCATCGGCGCCGGCGGGCGTACACATCACCACATTGCGACATCCCGCTATCCGCGCCGGCATAGCGAGCATCAGCACGGTGGAAAAAAGTGGCGAATTGCCGCCCGGTATGTAGAGTCCCACATCCGAAATGGGCACGGCGCGCTGGCTGCACTCCACGCCCGGACGTGTGCTCACGCGTATTTCTTTCATCACTTGAGCCTGGTGAAAACGCGCAATATTCTCTGCAGCCACGTCAATCGCTGCCTTCAGTTCTTCAGAAAGCGCATTTTTTGCTTCCTCTATCTCGCCGGCGCTCACGCGCAAATCGGTAAGCACGGCATGGTCGAAGCGCTCGGCAAAGCGGCGCAAAGCAGCATCGCCATCGGTCTTCACCGCCTCAATAATCGCCGCCACTGCATCGTGCAATTGAGCCGTTTCGCTCACCGCACGCCGCATCAGCACCGCCCATTCCTCTCGCAAAGGATATCGAATCACATCAATCATATCTTCTTCAAAAAAAGTCAAATATCTAATTATCTATCAGCTATAGGGGCTATAGAATCTATAGGGGCTATAAGCTATCCCCCATTCACACCACCATCTCCTCAATATTCAGCACCAAAATGCCTGTGGCGCCCACGGCTTTCACCGCATTGATGCACGTCCACAGCTGTTTTTCCTCCAACACCGAGTGCACCGAACACCAATTCTCGTCGGCAAGCGGCAAAATGGTGGGGCTCTTAATGCCGGGCAATATAGCCAGCACCGCCTGCAATTTCTCGCGAGGCACGTTCATCAACACATACTTCTTATTTTCAGCCACTTTCACCGCCTCTATGCGGAAGAGCAACTCATCAAGCACTGCCTCTTTTTCCACACTCAGTGGCGCCGTGCCGCTAATCAGCACCGCCTCGCTATCGAGCACCACTTCCACTTCGCGCAGATTGTTGCTCACCAAGGTGCTACCACTCGACACAATATCAAATATGCCATCTGCCAACCCAATGCCCGGCGCAATCTCCACCGAACCGCTAATCACATGGATATCGGCTTCTATGCCTTGCTGTTGCAAATAATCTGTGAGGATGGCAGGATAACTCGTGGCTATCTTCTTTCCACGAAACCATTCCACACCATCATACTGCGCTTCCTTCGGAATGGCAAGCGACAAGCGGCATTTGCTGAAGCCCAACGGACGAACCACCTTCACTTCCTTGCGCTTCTCCATCACCTCATTCAGCCCCACAATGCCAATATCGGCAGTGCCCGAAGCCACAGAATCAGGAATATCATCATCACGCAAAAAAAGCAACTCCACCGGAAAATTCCGAGAGGGAACCAATAGCGTACGCTTCACAGCCACAAGTTTAATACCAGCTGCCTTCAGCAAATCCATCGTCTCATCATACAGACGACCCTTTGATTGTACCGCAATTCTCAACATAAATCTATCGTTTTAAAAATTAATAATCATAACAAAAAAATCCGACCTTACTATCACAGGAAAGTCGGAATCACAGAAAGTTTAATTGCCAGAAAAAGTCGAACTTACATTTTCGCACACAACACATCCCAACTTCCTTTCAGAAAGCAGCAATGATGATGGTGATAAAAATGCAAGCAGTCCATAAAATAATTATATTTACACCGCAAATTTACAAAATTTCCGCAATCCCCCAAAATTTCCCACCCATTTTTCCCCCCAAAAAAAATCCACACCTGACGCCACTACGTATGGTTTCATACACTATCTTGCTTTACCTTAATAGTTTTTCCATCATTTTGTAGCTCTTGCGCCCCGGTCAAATAATGGTGTATTTTATCTGCATCCACAATATACATACCCGGAGATACCATTACTGGGAATTTTTGAAAAATGGCCCTATCACTCACATACCATCGCACAATTTTAACATCATCTATTTTCTCCATATATTCCCAAATTGGGAATAATTTATTTTTTGCCACAACAGACAAACCGGTTGACCCATCATTATATTCAGCAACGCACACAAATCGTGGTCGCGAGATGGTATTGACAAGATATTCGTCGTCGGGGTCAAATTCAATACTCACTTTTACACCAAAAGTGGAAATGATATGATTCATTATTCTTTGAAACACTTCACCATGAATAGAAGTGTCAACAATATTGTGGTAAGCAATATGGTAGTGAATCATTTCGTGCACGAGCGTATCGATATATTCTTCTTCTGGAAGATCGCTTCTCACACTTATTTCTATGGAAAAATCAGTATTCACGATTTTACCATCAGCCGTAAGACTCCTACGGAATCTCGTTAACCCCAAGCCATTTCTTCGGGTGTTCAACCTTATTGGTAGCATGGGCAACTCATTGTTAAAACAAAGTTTGTTGAAATACAAAAACTTTTCCTTCACATATTCCAAGGTAGGTCTCATAGCTAAAATTTAAAATTCATCCCACAAATCATCTTCCTCATCGCTTATCAGATTTCCATCATCATCAAGTCTATTTGATTTAAGCCGAGAAAGATTTTGGATTGCTTCCCGATTCCCTTTTGCAGCAGCTTTTCGATACCAGTACACAGCCTTATATACGTTTTGATTTCCATTTTCTCCATCTTCATGAATTCTTCCAATTGCTACCATAGCAGAGGCATTGCCTCTTTCCGCAGCAATTTTATAATAGTGAATAGCTTTGTCTATATTCTTGTCAATGAGGCTTCCTTGCCTATAAATTTTAGCTAATTCGAATAGAGCGCTCTCTTCGTTGGCATCAGCGGCTTTTTTATACCATTTAATTGCAAGGTCGCCATTTTGTGGCACTTCATCGCCATCTCTATAAATCCGCGCCAAATCCATCATTGCTCCAACATGCCCTGTATTTGCTGATTTTTCAAACATTTCAATCGCCTTCTCCAGATTTTTTTCAATGCCGTTACCATTCTTGTAGTGTTTAGCTATATTCCACATCCCATAATCATCTCCTTTGTTGGCAGCATTCAAAAACCATTTTGCTGATTCTTGAGGGTCAGTCAAACCACAGGCGTAATTATTCATTGCCGCGGCATTCCCTTCAAGGCAAAGTTCAAAATAAAGATCTTGTGCTCTTTCTTCTTTGCCTATATGTGAGCATGAATAAGCCGTTTCAAATCGTATAGCTTTGCTTCCCTGTCGAATGGCTTCCTCTCCCCATTTTACACAGAGGGCGTAATTCTTTGATATAGAGCCATCCCCTCTAAAATAACTTTTGCAAAGCATCTCTTGCGCCTGTAAAATACCATTTTCGGCGGCTTGTTGGTATAGAGGGTAGGCTTTATTTTTATCCACCGAAGTACCATAACCATGCATATAGCATTGCGCCAAATGCCAATACACATCGTTAAATCCTTGCTCGTAGGCATGCAAAAGATACCGAAATGATTGGTTTTTATTATCACCCCAGAGACTTGAGTCAAACAACATCATTCCCCATTTGCCAGTGGCTTCATAGTAGCCATTATTTGCCGACATTTGAAGCCAATTCTTAGATGTTTCCGGATTTACTGTAGTTCCTTGACCGGAAGCATACATTTCCGAAAGCAGATATTGTGCTTTTGGTAATCTTCTTTTGGCAGCTTGTTGCATAAATTGAAAAGATTGCTTTTCATCTTTTGAGTAATAATGCCCGTCTCGTAGATAGACACCCTTTAAATAGTAGGCATACTTATCATTATTAGCAATACCGTTCTCCACCATCGAAATAATCTTGTCGCTATCGTATTCGGAAAATAAACGGTCAAGAAGGTCCATCGACATCAAGTCGCCCATTTTTGCAGCCGACCGAAAGAAACATATCGCTTTGTTTTTATCAATTTCTACTCCCCAACCATTATAATACATTAAAGCTAAAAGTCCTTTGGCTCTTACAATGCCTTTGTGATTGGCATAATTAATACATTTGTACGCAAGATTAAAATTACGTTGCTTTCCAAAATAGCCATAAAGATAGTTTTCGCCAAGCACAGCCACTTCCTCGATAGTGGCTCCATTAGTGAGCATCATCAGTTCCACTTCTTCCATTTTATCCCTATGAACCAAATCAGGAGCCACTTCTCTTAATTTATTGTACCATTGATATGCATCTTTCCACTGCCCTTGACTTTCATACATTTCTGCCAATTGCTTTACACACTTCGAGTGACCAAGCTCTGCACCTTTTTTCATCCATTCCACTTGCTGAACGATATCTTTTGGCAATCCAAATCGTGAATTTTGAAAAGCATCCCATAATTTGAGAATCATTTCAATATTTCCATCTTCTGCTTGCTTAGCAATAAAAGGCACTGCGATAATGGGGCTGATATTCGGTTCTGATTCGGAAATAGCAATAATTTGCTCCACACAATGCTCGTATCCCATTTGTGAAGCATAGTCGGTATAGATTTGCAATGCCTTGTTTACATCCTTCTCACATCCTCTTCCTTCTTTTATGTCGTCGGCCATTTGAATTCGAGCTAAAGCGTATCCTTGCCGAGCAGCCATTATTTCCCATTGGTGAGCAATTTTATCGTTTTGAGGCACAAAATTGCCTTCCCTATAAAAGTTAGCAACGATGTGTTGAGCATAGGGACAACGATGGTGGCGTTTGTAGTTTGTGCATTGATTACATGTTTCACACCCTTGCTCCGCTTCTTCCACACATTGAAAGAAGCCATCAATTTCTGTGAGATGTTCAATGCAATTTTGAATATAATCGCGCTTCTCTTTGCAAAATTGCTTAATTTCGGTTTTAGCTGCCGACGGAAACGAAAAATTGTTCAGCCGGAGATTGGCGATAATAGCAAAAGGCGATTCCTCACTCCATAAATCTCTCTCACGATTTACGACACACACATAGTAGGCCTTTCTAATTTTATTCACAAAGCGCATAAACCTCACACTTTCTATTCTACAGGATTCAAAAATTCTATCCGTGATACCGAGAGTAAATGCCATGTGTAAAACAAGGCTACTACATAGTTGCAGTTTCGTGATGTCTATATCTTCCCAAGATTGGCCCATTATCTTAATATCAGCATCTGGAAAAAGACTTGATAGATTTGTTTTATGGTAGTGTGCATCAGTTGTTGCATTGCCCAAAAGAACAATGTGCTTCACAATTGAAGTGCTAATATTTGAGAAACTAAGAAGTCTGTGAAATGCGTAACTTCCCTCGGGACTCTTACCATCATATTCAATAATGGCAATATCCTGAACCAGCGGGAGCATTCTCATCAGCTCTTTTTCGTGTAAAAGTGCGCTACATATATTTATTGATTCCATAATCAAAATTGAATAAAGGTTGCATCTTTTAATTAAGGTGGCTCACATTATTCTACCTACCGGTCTTTTCAATAAGTTTTTCAAGAATGGCTTTTTCATCAGTGATAATCCTAATTTCTACACGCCTTGATTTTTCTTTATTGATGGCATTACCCGAGGCATACACTTCGTGCCCGGAAGAGTCTAAAGCTCGATTAAAGGAATACCCGTTAGCTGTGAGTAAATGCTGAAACAATTGCTTATCCGATTCGGAGTAATCTTCATTTCTAATGATATCTAAAATAAAGAACAACACGTTGCGAGCTCTTTCTTGAGAGAGTATTAAATTTGCACGATATGGATCTTCGTGGATCTGAGGAAATCCGATATTGTCGGTATGACCCTCAATTCGTATTTCTTTCAGTTTACTTTTTAATGTGTCATTTAGCATAGATAGAGTTCTAAAATATTTTGGAATCACTTTCAGCAGAGTTTGCTGAAATTCAGGGGGAAGGGTTCGTTGCCCGGATGCAAATTGTGTGGTGGCTTGCAAAAACCTCATCGACAAATCGGGGTTAACCGACACAATACCGTTGGGTATTTCGTGGTCAGAAAACTGATCGTTCAATTTATTATAGATTACTTCTTTAGTGTCCTTATATTCAGAGATGTCATCTCTCACTCGAATCATATAGGCAATAGCAATAAACAAGAATATCACCATTAACCCGGTCATTAAGTCCGACACCGACATCCATACATTGTGTTTAGCCATTACTAATCCTCCTGTTTGTTTTCGATGATTATTTCCACATTATCGCTAATCCCTGAAGTGGCAGTCTCTATTTTGGAAAGTGTTTCACATAGTTCTTCCATATTGTTATCAATCACAGATATTGAAGCAGTAGCTGTAGTGGCCAATGCGCTGAAACGAGCAATCTCTTTAAAACTACTTTCGCTGAATTTGCAAATAGATTGTAGATGGGACATAACCTCTCCAAGTTGCCCTTTGAGCTCTTCAATATCATCTTTCATTTGCTCTACATCGTCACTTATTTTCCCCATCATATCTATGATTTCGCTATCCTCCTTATCGTTCCCAATCAAATCTGTTACTAAATTCTTGTTACTTTCAACCAAAGTCCTTGTAAGCTCCTTTTGATTGCTGTTAAGTGTCTTAACTATGAGATTTGCAGCTGTTTCAATTTCTGATTCACTAATAATTGATTCAAAGGCAGAGCTTACAATACGATTGAGCGTCATAGAGCCCAGCATACCGAGCAACGATGTAAAAAAAGCCGTTTTAAGACCTTCTAAAAGTAATGGAATACTTTTATCTAAATCGTTGGTATCAAAACTAAGGAGCCCTTTTGTAATACCAATAAACGTGCCAAGCACACCTAAAGTAGATATCACTGTAGGTAGTTGCTCAATCCATGACTTTTTGACCTTGAGGTCCTCTGGCTTAGGGTTAATTATGTATGTCCAAGCAGAAAGAAACGCAACTATTATGACTATACAACAAATGATGGTAAACATAACAACTTGTGAGATTTAGAGTTATTGATTTTTGGTGTAATTATGTGCTGTGTGCATTTAGTGGTTAGTGAGCGAGTGTCTAATATCTGTTAAAAACGTAATTGTGGGTTACTAATTACGAATGCGAATTTACAAAAAATAATCAAATTATAGCCACATATATCATAAAAAAATGTATTATTTACGCAATTTTATTTTCACAATCCCATCAGTAGCAACATAAACAGACTGTGCCACATAGTTTTGCTATGTAGTTATCACCATCAGCACGATCGAATAGCATTAGAAATCTCTAATGGGAACTCCGAACCATAATCGCTTTATCCTTCTAATTTCTAATTTGCCTTTTTGGGGTTGACGCCCCTTTCTTCGATTTCTTATCTTTGCATGGGTGAATTTGGAGACAACGGGTGGATTGCCTCACACAGATCGCAATCTCAGTTCTATTTGGAGGTGGCAACGAGTCAACGAGTATTTTTTGTGGAGGAAAAAAGATTCGTGCCATTCATGAAATTCGTGGTCTAAAAATTCTGTGGATTCAGGGAGTAAACAAGAAGCCCCCTAACCAAGCGCGAAGCGCGACTAACCAAGCGAGCTTGCGAGCGGCTAACCAAGTGCGAAGCACGACTAACCTTCAATTTAGTGTTTCAAGTGTTTCAAGTGTTTCAAGTGTTTCAAGTAAACAAGAAACCCCTAACCAAGCGCGAAGCGCGGCTAACCAAGCGAGCTTGCGAGCGGCTAACCA
>JBJECV010000123.1:0-33372 GCA_051871435.1 Sodaliphilus sp.
CCATCCGGATGCTCGTCCACCATCCGGATACTCTCCCTCCATTCGGATACCCATTGCGTGAGATCCGTGTGAGGTCTTACCTTATTGACTCAAAAATTTGAAAGAACTTGGGGGTAAAGTTAGTGAGTGGTGGTGGAGATGTCAATCCCAATAGAGCAAAAAGTGAATGGGAAGTTGGGGTGCGAAAATGATTGCGATATCAAATGATTTTTGTAATTTTGTGGAGAGAAAATTTTTCACTAAACATTCATTACACATTATAATATGAAGAAACTATTGCTTCCCTGTTTGTGCCTGATGATGGGCTATTTGTGGGCTCCGCTTTGCGAAGCCGCTACGATGCAGCAAATGCGTTTTCACTGCGCAGAGGATACTACTGAAATTAATGCGCTTTTGGAAAAGGGACTTAAGAGCGGTAAGAAGACGGCGAACGAGTTGGTGGCATTGTATGCTCGCGAGTTGATTGGTAGGCCATACGTGGCTCACACTTTGGAGGGCGAGAAGGAGATGCTGACCATTAATATTGACGAGTTGGATTGCACCACTTTTGTGGAAACGCTGTACGCGCTGGCACGAACCACGCTGAGCGAACGCTATTCGTGGCGGGACTATGCTAATAATTTGGAAGAAATTAGGTACCGCGGCGGGAAGATGGATGGCTATGCCTCTCGCCTTCACTACATTAGCGAATGGGCTGTGGATAACACGAGCCGTGGCAATATAGTGGAAGTGACGAAAGATGTGCCGGGTGCGAGGGAATTGGTGAAAACCATCAATTTTATGACTACACATCGCGAATCGTATCCTTCGCTGAAAGATGACGAAACTTTTGAGAAGATGATGAGCTATGAACAAGGCTACCGAAATCATAAGTCGTACTATATTAAGAAAGAGCATTTGAATGGGAAAAATGTGTTGAATATGGTGCAAGAAGGTGATTTGGTGGGGCTTGTGTGCAAAACTCCCGGTTTGGATATTTCTCACATGGGTATGGTGGTGAAAAACGAGAAAGGCGAATTGGTGGTGATTGACGCCTCTATGTCGGCGGGGAAGGTGATTCTGGAGCCGAAGAGCATTGTGGAATACCTGCGTCCGAAGAAGAGTGTGATAGGTGTAAGATTTTTCAGAGTAAAAAAGCGCGACTATTGATTAGGGATGCGACTATTTCGCATACGTAATAGAGCAACCGAGGCAGAAGCATCAATGGCTTTGCCTCGGTTGGCTTATTAGAAAGGAGCTTTATTTGCGAGATGGTGCTGCGAGGAGTTCGTTGAGTGGCACGAAGGAGTAGCCTTTGGCTTGGAGTGTGGTGATAAGCGAATCGAGCCGGTGGTAGAATTTGTCGGTTCGGCGGTCGTCGGTGCCCAGATGAATCATTAACAGGTGTCCATTGAGCGAATGCCGGCTTTCGCACTGCATGATATTATCGTAGAGCCATTGGCTGGAGCGGTATTTTTCTTTTTCGCCGGGCATCCCCAGCCAAGTGTAGTCTTGTGAGGAAGCGGTGCCCGGGGTGAAATTTACGATTTGCAGTCCCAATTGCTGTGCCCACGATGCCACCTCAGCATTGTAGTACTCATAGGGCGGGATGAAGAAGGGGGCGTCGTGTGGTTGGATGCCGAATTTCGCCATTTGTTGGTAGCTCTTGACCATATCGGCAGTGAATTCTTCTTTGGTAAGGAGCAACGAGTCGGGATTATCCCAGGAGGCATAGAGCAAGTGTCCGTAGCTGTGACTGCCCACATAGTGGTGGTCGGCAAGGAGGCGGCGCACCACTTTTGGGAAAGAGTTGAAGAACTGTCCGGTGAAGAAAAAGGCACCTTTCACCTTGTGTTTTGCCAAAGTGGAGATGATGTGGTCGGCTCCATCGGCCTTATCGTGAGCAGTGAAAACTAAGCAAATTTTCTTTTCTTCGGGATTGCCACGCACGATGCCACCTTGGCGATAGATATTGGCAGGAGAAAGGGGCATTTCGGCTTGTGCCCTACCCTCTTTTTGGTAGAACGAGAGCGGGAAAGTGAGCGATGCGGTGCCATCCATCGTGGGTTCGTTGGTGGAATAGTCGTGAGTATTATCGTGGTAGACCACATCACCGGGTTGGAAACGTAGATAGGCGTTGGGGGTGACGTGAGGCATATCGTCGGAGATGTTTACGCCTTTCAAACTTTTGAAAATGGTTTCATAAACGGGTCCGTCGACCAATCCACCGGTGGGATGCCCCACATTTTGCACCACGTAATTGCTGTGTGTGGCATGGGGATAGGTGCCACCTTTAGGCAATTCCACGATCATGCTCGTGCCCCAGGGATTGCAACCGAAGAGCCAATCGCGCAGTGCGCCCTCCATTTCCTCGAACGTGTTGTCGGCTGTGGCGGTGCGATAGAGAATGCACTGAGTGAGCATGGCGGTGGTGAGATTGTTGGAGCACCAAATGCCCGGAATGCCCCACATAAAGGGATGGGATTGTGCGCGCTGATAGGTGCGCTCGATGCCGGTGCGCAGGTTGCGGATAAATTCGGCTTTCAGGCGAGGATTCGACGTGTGTTGCACAATTTGATAGTGTCCCATATTGAGGAAGGGGTACCACTGATAGTGGCGCGCACTGTCGGCACCCATCCAAGGTGTGAAGGGCTCGCGGCGACCGTATTCCACGGCTTGGGTCATATAGTTGGCATCGCCGGTCATGCGATAGAGGTGTATGGCAGCGAGTTCCATATCGTCCACCCAGTTGTCTTCCTCATAGATATAGGGCGACACGATTGAGACGGTTTGGGTGTTGCCCGGCTTATCGATGCCCACTTGGAATGCATCGGCAGCTTTCGCAGCGATAGTTTGGGCAAAATCGGGGTAGAACGGCTTGAGCAGCTCAGCGCCGAACGCAAAATCGGAAGCGAACTTACCGGCAGTGCTTGCTGCGCCCATGGTGGCATTCATAAATTTGCCACGTTGCTGCGGCTTGCCATCCACGAAATAAACGGGGCGACCATTGTTGGGTCCCCGGCCGTAGTCAGCGGGGTCGTAGTTAGGGAGTTTTTGGGCTATGTGGTCGCGGTCGTCGGCGATTTGGTTGTAGAGTTCGCCTTTTTCCGGGTTCATTCTGTTGAGCCAATCGAGGCCCCAATAGATTTCGTCCACGATGTCGGGGATGCCGTTGGCACCCTTCAGTCCGTTGGCTTGGAAGGCATCGGAGAACTCATCGGGATTTTGGTGGTAGGCAAACATCATTTGATAGATGGCATTTGCCGAGGTGGATGTGTATTGGAGCAAATCGGCGGCATCGTGCCATCCACCTCTTACGTCGAGATGCTGCCCTTCCTTGGTGGGATGATAGCGGATAGAAGCGTCTTTTTGGTGGCAGCTATCGGCTATAAACGGATTGAAGCCGCACCGCTGCTGACGCATATAATTGAGGACAAAGTCGGCTGTGCCGTCGTATACGTTGGCATTGATAGGGAAAATGGGTGATGCGGTGCCATTCACCTTAATTTGATAGGAGCCCGGGGTGGAAAATGTGGAGAAATTGAGACGGAAAGTGGATGCCATATTGCCCAACTTGCCCATAGGCTTCACCTCATTGGACGTGAACACCACTTTTCCGGAAAACACATCCACCAGCTGAAAAGAAGTGACATTGATGGGCTCTTCGCTGATGAGCACAGCCACTTTGGAGGATTTGGGTAAATAGCCCAATTGGTTGATTCTCACCCAAGAATCTGCAGTCGTAGAAAGGCTGCACAAAAAGAGAAAAAGAGAAAGGATTGTAAGTTTATTCATCATCATAGTTTTTAGAGATTGCTTCCCAACAGGCTTTTGCCAAAGATAAGTCGGCATCGTCTTCCGAATTTTCCCAGTAGAACAATCCGCCCAGGCCTAAATGATGTGCCCATTCTCCCTTGAGGGCGATGCTGCGCGGATTGTCGTAGGAGCCGTAGAATTCACCTTTGTAGCGGGCGTAGGGCGTGCGGGCTTCGTCATCCCAAAGGTCGAACTCAAAATTGGGATTGGCTTTGAGCTTTTGGATTTGCTTGTAGTCGACCACAGTGGTGATGCCATCGAAGCTGTGACGCAAGTAGAACGGGATGCCTAAGAGCATTTTTTGGAATGGCACGCCCAGCCGGGCATAGGTGCGAATCGCCGAGAGGCAATCGTAGTAGGAATTGGAAGAGATGATAGCCGACTGAAATGCCGGAGCGGCATCCATATCGTAGGTCATGATGCACACATAGTCGACGTAGGGCATCACGGCTTGTATGTCGACATACTTTTTGCCGCCGTCCACTGCTTTCATGTCCATCACATAGCCGGCAAAACTGAGGATGCGGTCGGGACCGAGGGTTTCGCGTAATTGCTTCATTAGCAATATATAATTTTGGGTATCAATGGCGGGATTAGCTGCGTGGCCACTCCACGAGATGCCGGGAAATTCCCAATCAATGTCGATACCGTCGAGGTTCCATTTTTGGCAAAAAGCGAGACAGTCGGCAGCAAACTGCTTGCGCATTTCGGGCGACGCAGCCATAGCAGAAAAGCCGCCACCTTGCGAATTATCGGAATTGGAAACGGTGTGGGTGAAAGAGAGGCAAATTTTGAGGTTTGGATTTTGCTGCTTGAGCGCCATCACCTGCTTGAAGCGCGATTCATTACCTTGAAGTTTAAACTGCTGATACACGCCATTTTTTACATATAATTCGGCGAAGGCATAATTGATGTGCGTCACCAAGTTGGGATCGGGCAACATGCTACCATAGTAGGTGCAATATGCCAGACAAACTTTCTGCTGTGTGGACTGGGAGAAAGCATATAAATGGTTAGAAACCAATAAGATAAGAATGTATAAAAGTTTTTGCATTCGGGGCGCTGTTAGAAAAGTGAATAGTTAAGCCTTTGGATCAAAATTGCTCTTTACAAAGATAGTGAATGATTTTGAAACATTCAAGTGGGGGAACAAAAAAACATCCGCTATGATGCGGATGTTTTTTTTATGAAAGTGTACAGCATGTGTTCTGCACGCTGTGGTCGAGGAATTACTCTGCTGCTTCGGCTGCAGGAGCTTCAGCTGCGGGAGCTGCTTCTGCTTTAGGAGCTTTTTTGCCACCACGACGAGTAGCTTTCTTGGCTGCTTTCTTCTTATCAGCGAGCATTGCTTCGTTGTAGTCTACGAGTTCAATGAAGCAAGTTTTTGCGTTGTCACCGAGTCGGTTGCCGAGTTTGAGAATACGAGTGTAGCCACCGGGACGGTCAGCGATTTTTTGTGAGATGTTGGTAAACAGTTCAGTAACTGCTTCCTTGCTCTGCAAATAGCTGAACACCACGCGTCGGGAAGCTGTATCGTCTTTTTTTGCTCTATTGATAATGGGTTCGGCATACACACGGAGTGCTTTAGCTTTCGCCAAGGTGGTAAAGATTCTCTTGTGGAGAATCAGCGAAACGGTCATGTTGGCCAAGAGGGCATCGCGATGACTTTTCGTGCGACCTAAGTGATTGAATTTTTTATTATGTCTCATCTTTTATTACTCTTTATCTAATTTGTACTTAGAAATGTCCATGCCGAAAGAGAGATCCAAGTTGGCAAGGAGGTCTTCCAATTCTAACAGGGACTTTTTACCGAAATTGCGGAATTTGAGCAGGTCGGTCTTGTTGAAGACCACGAGCTCAGCCAGTGTTTCTACTTCAGCCGACTTCAAGCAGTTGAGCGCTCTGACGCTGAGGTCCATATCCACGAGTTTGGTTTTGAGGAGTTGGCGCATGTGAAGCACTTCTTCATCAAATTCTTCATTGCCTTCCGTTTCGGTGGAATCGAGAGCGATTTTTTCGTCGGAGAAGAGCATGAAGTGCTGGATAAGAATTTTAGCGGCATCTTTGAGTGCATCTTTTGGATGTATGGAGCCGTCGGTAGTAATTTCGAGGGTCAGTTTTTCGTAGTCGGTTTTTTGTTCCACGCGGTAGTTATCGACGGTGTATTTTACATTAATGATGGGAGTGTAGATAGAGTCGATAGCGATGGTGTCGATGGTGTCGTTTGGGTTACGATTTTCATCGGCGGGAACATATCCACGTCCCTTGTTAATGTTGAGGTCGATTTGGAAACCTGTGCTTGGGTCCATGTGGCAAATCACGAGTTCGGGGTTGAGGACCTCGAAACCGTTGAGCACTTTGCCAATGTCGCCGGCTTTAAACACATCCTGTCCTGAAACCTTGATGGTGGCCTTTTCAAATTCGGTGTCTTCAACCACTCTTTTGAGGCGAACCTTTTTGAGGTTGAGAATCACGTTGGTTACGTCTTCTTTCACGCCTTTAATGGTGGCGAATTCGTGTTTCACACCATCGATGCGGATATTGCAGATGGCATATCCTTCAAGCGAAGCGAGAAGGATGCGTCGCAATGCATTTCCGATGGTAACGCCATAACCGGGTTCCAATGGACGGAACTCGAATTTGCCGAATGTGTTGTCGGCTTCCAGCATCAACACTTTGTCGGGTTTCTGAAATGCTAAAATAGACATGGATGCTACGATTTTATTGTTTAGAATACAATTCTACGATCAACTGTTCCTTGATGTTTTCAGGAATATCTTCTCTTTGAGGAAGATTTACCATTTTGCCGCCTTTGATGCTTTCGTCCCATTCAATCCATGGATATTTGCTGTGGTTGAAACCAGCGAGGCAGTCTTGGATCACTTCAAGAGATTTAGATTTTTCACGCACGGCAACCACTTGTCCGGGCACCACTTGGTAGGATGCGATGTTCACCACTTGACCATCGACGGTGATGTGTCGATGGAGCACCAATTGGCGTGCAGCGGCACGAGTGGGAGCGATTCCGAGACGGAACACTACGTTGTCGAGACGTGATTCGAGTAATTGAAGGAGCACTTCACCAGTAACGCCCTTGAGAGAAGAAGCCTTTTTGAAAAGGTTGCGGAATTGGCGTTCGAGCACACCGTAGGTGTATTTAGCCTTTTGTTTTTCGCGAAGCTGAGTACCATACTCAGAGAGTTTTCTTCTCTTGTTGGCGCCATGCTGGCCCGGAGCGTAGTTCTTACGTGCAAGAACTTTGTCTTCACCGAAGATGGGTTCGCCCAATTTGCGGGCGATTTTTGATTTTGGACCGGTATATCTAGCCATTTTTTAAATAATTAAAGTTTTGATGTGGAATCGCTTCAGTGCAGCCGCGATTGCAGAGAGGTTGTTAGAAAAAATGCAATCTATTCACTGACAGAGATTCGCGAAAAATAAATAAATTGTTAGTAAACTGAAGTTTAATGATTCATGTTAAATATTAAACTCTTCTTCTCTTTGGAGGACGGCATCCGTTGTGTGGAAGTGGAGTAACGTCGATGATTTCTGTTACTGCGATTCCTGCTCCATGCACGGTGCGGATAGCGGATTCACGACCATTGCCCGGACCTTTCACATAGGCCTTCACTTTGCGAAGACCGAGGTCGTAGGCCACTTTTGCACAATCTTGAGCTGCCATTTGAGCTGCGTAGGGAGTGTTCTTTTTTGACCCACGGAAGCCCATTTTGCCGGCTGAAGACCATGAAATAACTTGTCCCTCGCTGTTTGCGAGACACACGATGATGTTGTTGAAAGAAGAATGAACATGGAGTTGACCCACTCCGTCAACTTTAACAACTCTCTTCTTAGCTGCGACTGTCTTTTTTGCCATACTTTAAAATTATTTAGTAGCTTTCTTCTTGTTTGCAACTGTTTTCTTACGTCCTTTGCGGGTGCGTGCATTGTTTTTGGTGCTTTGTCCGCGCACGGGGAGTCCGTTACGGTGACGCACGCCACGATAGCAACCGATGTCCATCAGACGCTTGATATTCATTTGAATTTCACTACGAAGGTCACCTTCCACCTTGTAGTTTTCGGTGATGACTTCACGCACTTTAGCTGCTTCGTCATCTGTCCAGTCCTTCACCTTGGTGTCTTCGTTCACACCTGCTTTGGCGAGGATGGTGGCGGCTGCGCTGCGACCGATACCGTAGATATAGGTGAGCGAGATTACGCCTCTTTTGTTTTGCGGGAGATCAACTCCGACTATACGTACTGCCATATAATTATTAATTTTTTTGCAAATTTACTAAAAATTTTATCCTTGACGCATCTTCATCTTAGGATTTTTCTTATTGATCACGTAAAGACGCCCTTTGCGACGCACGATTTTGCAGTCGGGGGTACGTTTTTTGATTGATGCTCTTACTTTCATAGTAGTGTATGGTGAGAGAATGAATTATTTGTATCTAAAAGAGATTCTACCTTTGGAAAGATCGTAGGGCGACATTTCCACTTTCACTTTGTCGCCGGGGAGGATTTTGATGTAGTGCATTCGCATTTTGCCGGAAATGTGGGCTGTGATTTGGTGTCCGTTTTCCAATTCCACGCGAAACATTGCATTCGACAAAGCCTCTACAATTGTTCCATCGATTTCAATAGCGGTTTGTTTGGCCATATAGTATGAATTAATTTAAATTATAAGTTGATGAATTAAATAAAGCGTTCGCCAAGCACTTCTTTCACGTAGTCGAACGTCGATAAGATGTCGGGCTTTCCGTGATGCACTGCGATGGAGTGCTCATAATGTGCCGAAGGCTTGCGGTCTTTTGTGCGAGTGGTCCATCCGTCGCGCTCAATCACAATGTTCTTGCTACCAAGATTAATCATTGGTTCGATGGCGATGCACATTCCGTTTTTGATGAGTGGTCCGGTACCTTTTCGTCCGAAATTTGGCACTTCGGGGTCTTCGTGGAGTTTTTTTCCCACTCCGTGTCCACACATTTCTCTTACCACGCTGTAGCCACGCGATTCGCAATATTGCTGAATGGTGTGACCTATGTCGCCTATTCTATTGCCGGGCACTGCTGCCTTGATTCCCTCGTAGAGCGATTCTTTGGTGGTGCGCAGGAGAGCTTTCACTTCTTCTGCCACTTCTCCCACACAGAAGGTGTAGGTGGAATCGCCGTTGTATCCTGCTTTGGTGACTGCTCCACAGTCGATCGACACGATGTCGCCTTCTTGGAGTGTGTAGCCGGAGGGGATACCATGCACCACAATTTCATTTACTGAAATGCAGAGTGATGCGGGATAGCCATAGAGGCCGAGAAATCCGGGTGTACATTCTTGTGAGCGGATGTACTCTTCAGCTATTTGGTCGAGCTTTCGAGTGGTAATCCCCGGGGCCACCCACTTGGCCATTTCGCCAAGTGTGCGGGCCACCACGAGATTTGCTTCGCGAAGAAGCTCTATTTGTTCATCAGTTTTAAGATAAATCATCTTGGTCTGACTAAACTATCCGTTTGCTGTTAACCTTGAGAGCGTCCCTTGATTTTGCCCGACTTCATTAATCCGTCGTAGTGGTGCATCATCAAGTGAGTTTCTACTTGTTGCAATGTGTCGAGCACAACACCTACAGTAATGAGCAATGATGTGCCACCGAAGAACTGTGCGAAGTTTTGGTTCACGCCGAAGAGGCGTGCAAATGCGGGCATGATAGCCACGATGCCGAGGAAAATAGATCCGGGCAAGGTGATACGCGACATAATGGAGTCGATGTATTCCGCAGTTTTTTTGCCGGGTTTGATGCCGGGGATAAATCCGCTGTTCTTCTTCATATCTTCTGCCATTTGAGTTGGACGAACTGTGATGGCGGTATAGAAGTATGTGAATGCCACAATCATCAAGAAGTATACCAAGTTGTACCAGAAGCCATTCATATCACTGAAAGTGCGTGCAAACGATGCCATGAATCCTTCTTCATTCTGCGAAGCGCTGAAGCCGGCGAGAGTGATGGGGATGAACATGAGCGCTTGTGCAAAGATGATAGGCATCACGTTGGCTGCATTCACTTTCAAAGGAATGTATTGACGTGCGCCACCATATTGACGATTGCCAATGATGCGCTTTGCATATTGCACGGGCACTTTACGAGTGCCTTGGGTGAGGAGCACTGCACCTGCCGTAACAGCGAAGAGCAAGATGATTTCCACCAAGAACATCACCAAACCACCTTGTGCGGTGGTGAGTCGAGAGGTAAATTCTTCTGCCAAAGCTGATGGGAAGCGTGCAATGATACCCACGAGGATAATCATGGAGATACCATTACCGATGCCTTTGTCGGTGATTTTCTCACCAAGCCACATGATGAACATGGAGCCGGCTGTGAGCACAATGGTGAGGTAAATGAGCTCGAAGGCATTAAACGTTATCAATCCGTTCACTTGATGGGTCAGGTTGAGCAAATAAGCGGGAGCCTGAACTGCAAGGATAAATACGGTGAGGTAACGAGTGTACTGGTTCAATTTCATGCGTCCGCTTTCGCCTTCACGCTGCATCTTTTGGAAGCTGGGCATCACCATGCCGAGGAGCTGAATCACAATAGATGCGGTGATGTAGGGCATAATACCCAATGCGAATACCGACGCCTGGGAGAATGCACCACCACTAAACATATCAATGAGCTGCATCAGACCACTCTGCTGAGTGAACTCACGCATTTTTTGCAATGCAGTGGGGTCGAGCCCGGGGAGCACCACATGACATCCAAATCTATACACGAGTATGAAGAGGAATGTGATGGTGAGTCTCTTTCTGAGCTCTTCAATCTTCCAGATGTTTTTTAATGTTTGAATAAGTTTCATCTGTTAATTATACTTTTGCAGTTGAACCTCCGGCTGCAGCGATCACTTCTTCAGCCTTTTTTGAGAATGCGTGAGCTTCCACTTCCACTTTTTTGGTGATAGCACCATTAGCGAGAACCTTCACGAGTTGGTTTTTACGAACCAAACCGGCTGCCACCAAGTCGGCAACGGTGATTTTGTCGAGGTTCTTGGCAGTGGCGAGTTGTTCCAAAGTGGAAACATTCACTGCTTTATATTCCACGCGGTTGATGTTTTTGAAGCCGAATTTAGGCACACGGCGTTGGAGAGGCATCTGACCACCTTCAAAACCAACCTTTTGTGAATAACCGGAACGTGATTTAGCACCTTTGTGACCACGGGTAGAAGTACCACCCTTGCCTGAACCGGGACCACGTCCGATACGACGTTTTTTCTTATTTGAACCTACAGCGGGTTGTAAATTACTTAATTCCATAATTGCTATAAAAAATTATTTTAAGCGTTCGTAACTTCTACCAAATGACGAACAGTGTTAACCATACCCAAGACTTGAGGAGTTGCTTCCTTCTCCACGACTTGATTCAATTTTTTGAGACCCAGTGCATCGAGGGTCTTTTTTTGACGAGCAGGACGATTGATTCTGCTCTTTACTTGCTTAATCAAAATTTTAGCCATATCGATGTACTTTATTAATTATCCGTTAAACACTTTGTCAAGGGTCACTCCACGATAGTGTGCGATTTCCATTGGAGAGCGCATTTCCGAAAGGGCTGCGATGGTGGCCTTCACGAGGTTGTGAGGGTTGGAAGAGCCTTTGGATTTACAAATCACGTCGTTGATACCAACGCTTTCGAGCACTGCACGCATTGCACCACCGGCCTTCACACCGGTACCGGGGGTGGCTGGCTTCATAATGATGCGGCTACCGCCGAATTTGGCAACTTGTTCGTGGGGGATAGTGCCTTTGTGGACGGGCACCTTAATCAGATTTTTCTTAGCCACTTCCACGCCTTTTGCGATGGCGGTGGTAACTTCGTTGGCCTTTCCTAATCCGTAACCGATCACGCCATTGCCATCACCAACAACGACGATGGCAGCGAAAGTGAAAGTACGTCCACCCTTGGTAACTTTGGTGGTGCGGTTGATGGCCACGAGGCGATCTTTCAACTCGATATCGCTTGTAATTTTAACTCGATTATTTTTCTTTACCATTGTTTTTAAAATTTAAGTCCGCCTTTGCGAGCGCCATCGGCAAGTGATTTGATTCTACCATGGAAGAGGAAGCCGTTGCGGTCGAACACTACGGTTTCGATACCTTTTTCGATGGCTTTTTTAGCCACAGCTTCGCCCACCTTGGCTGCGATTTCAGATTTTGTTCCTTCAGTGATTCCCTTTGAAGAAGCGGAAACCAGTGTGGTAGCAGCCACGTCGTCGATTAATTGAGCATAAATCTGCTTGTTGCTGCGGAACACACACAAGCGTGGACGTGCAGCTGTGCCGCTGATTTTGCCACGAATGCGTGCTTTGATTTTATTTCTTCTTTGAGTTTTTGATATCATAACAGTAATCAATTATTATTTGGCAGCTGCCGTTTTACCAGACTTACGACGAATTACTTCGCCTACGAACTTAATACCTTTGCCCTTGTAAGGTTCAGGCTTACGGAATGAACGAATCTTTGCGCAAATCTGTCCGAGCAATTGCTTGTCGGCAGATTCCAAAGTGATGAGAGGATTCTTGTTACGTTCACTCTTAGCTTCCACTTTCACTTCGGGAGGAAGTTGCAAATAGATAGCGTGAGAGAAGCCGAGGGTGAGTTGGAGCACTTGTCCTTTGGATTCGGCTTTGTAACCCACACCCACGATTTCCAGTTCTTTCTTAAATCCGGTGCTAACACCTACCACCATGTTATGGATGAGCGCACGATAAAGTCCGTGTTGAGCGCGCGATTCTTTGGAATCGTCGGGGCGAGAAACGGTCACCACGCCATCAACTACCTCAACGGAGATGTTAGGGTTGATGGATTGTGAGAGTTCGCCTTTGGGACCTTTCACTGTGCATACGTTGTCGTTTAATTCTACTGTTACGCCGGCAGGTAACTGAATTGGCAATTTTCCTATTCTTGACATAATTTAATACCTCCTATCGATTAATAAACGTAACACAAAACTTCACCGCCGATTTTTTGCTCTTTGGCTTCCTTATTGGTCATGATGCCTTTGGAAGTGGAGAGAATGGCGATGCCTAAACCGTTTAACACTCGGGGCATGTCTTTGTAGCCGGTGTACTGGCGCAAACCGGGACGGGACACGCGTGTGAGGCACTTGATGGCGTTCACGTGGTCGACAGCGTCGTACTTGAGCGCAATTTTGATGGTGCCACGGGGTGAATCCTCACTTTCGATGAATTTGTAGTTGAGGATGTAACCTTGATCGAAGAGAATTTTGGTGATCTCTTTTTTCATCTTAGAAGAAGGGATTTCAACGACACGGTGTTGTGCCTTGATCGCATTCCTCAATCGGGTTAAATAATCTGCTATTGGATCAGTCATTTTAAAAAATGTTTTAAATTGATTCGGAATGGTTCCGAACAATATTTAATACTAATTTTTTGTTGCGGTTTGATTTTGTGATTACCAGCTTGCTTTCTTAACGCCTGGAATCAAGCCGGCAGAAGCCATTTCACGGAAGTCGATACGGGAGATACCGAATTGGCGCATGTAGCCTTTTGGACGTCCGCTCATCTTGCAGATGTTGTGCAGGCGCACGGGTGATGCGTTGTGTGGCAGCTTCTGAAGAGCTTCGTAATCGCCGGCTGCTTTGAGTGCTGCGCGCTTAGCGGCATACTTGGCAACGAGGCGTTCTCTCTTAGCCTGACGGGCTTTCATTGATTCTTTTGCCATACTTTGTGAATTATTTAGCGTTGTTAAACGGGAGACCGAATTCTTTCAGCAGTGCATAACCTTCTTCGTCGGTTTTTGCAGTGGTTACGAAAGTGATGTTCATACCGGTCATCTTGGTCACATTATCAATGTTGATTTCAGGGAAGATGATTTGTTCGGTGATACCTACTGAGTAGTTACCACGTCCGTCGAGCTTGCCTGCAATGCCCTTGAAGTCGCGGATACGCGGCAGGGCGATGCGGATAAAGCGTTCCATGAATTCATACATGCGGTCGCGACGCAAAGTCACTCTGGCACCGATAGGCATTTTTTTGCGCACACGGAAGTTGGAGATATCCTTCTTCGAGAGTGTTTGCACAGCTTTTTGACCAGTGATGGTGGTGAGCTCGTTGATCGCAGTTTCGATGATTTTTTTGTCTTGAGTAGCATCACCCAGTCCTTCGTTGAGCACAATTTTCACGAGCTTCGGAATTTGCATTGGGCTGCTGTAATTAAATTGCTTCATCAATGCAGGAGCAATTTTTTCGTCGTATTGTTTCTTTAGGGTTGTAGCCATTACTTAATTTCCTCTCCTGATTTTTTAGAATAACGTACTTTCTTGCCCTCTACGAATTTGAAACCAACGCGGGTTGGCTTGCCTGTTTTGGGATCCACCACGTTGATGTTCGACATGTGGATAGGGGCTTCTTTCTTGATAATGCCTCCCTGGGGATGCTTTGCACTGGGCTTGGTACTCTTTGATACCACATTGATACCTTCCACGATTGCGCGGTTTTCCTTAGCGAGGATGCTGAGGACACGACCAGTTTTACCCTTGTCGCTACCGGCGAGCACTTGTACGGTATCGCCTTTCTTTATGTGTAACTTAGCCATTAATTTTTTAAACTGTGATAAATTAATTAAAGAACTTCGGGAGCGAGCGACACGATTTTCATGTTGGTGGCGCGCAATTCGCGTGCTACCGGGCCGAAGATACGTGTACCACGGAGCTCACCTGAATTATTGATTAATACACATGCGTTGTCGTCGAAGCGAATGTAGGAGCCGTCGGGGCGACGGATTTCCTTATTAGTGCGCACTACAACGGCACGTGAAACAGTGCCTTTTTTCACATCCGATGATGGGATGGCACTCTTTACGGTTACCACGATGGTGTCGCCCACCGATGCGTAACGGCGACCTGTACCACCAAGCACACGAATGCAGAGCACTTCGCGAGCGCCACTGTTGTCGGCCACTGATAATCTACTTTCTGTTTGAATCATAATATCAATTACTTAGCTTTTTCAATGATTTCCACTAATCTCCATCTTTTAGTTTTGCTCAGCGGACGAGTTTCCATCAGGCGTACTTTGTCGCCGATTTGGCATTCATTCTTTTCGTCGTGAGCGTGGTATTTCTTCGTTTTGTTCACGAATTTACCGTAGATTGGGTGCTTTTCCTTCCACTTGATGTCGACAGTGATTGTTTTGTCACCCTTGTTGCTGGAAACAACCCCAATTCTCTCTTTTCTTAAATTTCTTTTTTCCATTTCAGTTTGGGATTATTTGTTAATTTTTAATTCGCGTGCGCGAACTTCAGTTTTCATACGTGCGATATTCCTTCTGTCGATTGTAATCTTTGCAGGATTGTCGAGAGGAGAAATTGAATGCTGAATTTTTGATTGAACATACTCTTTCTGAGCTGCATCAAGGCGTTCGAGGAGTTCTTTGTCGCTCAATTCTTTGTAATCTTCCTTTTTCATGTCTTGCAAAATGTATTACACGGTTTGAGATGGATCATAATCGCGGCGAACCACAAACTTAGTGGGGATAGGCAATTTTTGAGCTGCCAATCGAAGTGCTTCTTTGGCGATGTCGTAGCTTACGCCTTCCACTTCGATGAGGATACGTCCCGGGAACACGGGAGCCACATAGCCGGCCACATCACCCTTACCTTTACCCATACGCACGTCGGCGGGCTTGCGGGTGTAAGGTTTGTCGGGGAAGATGCGAACCCAAATCTGACCTTGACGCTGCATGTAGCGAGTCACAGCCACACGAGCTGCTTCAATTTGGCGAGCGGTAATCCACTTCGAATCGAGAGCTTTAATACCGAATGAGCCAAAGTTGAGCTGGGTGCCACGCTTGGAGTATTTGCGTGTACCACCGTCGGATGGTCTTCTATATCTTAATCTTTTCGGTTGTTGTAACATTTTTCAGTAGATAAAATCAAGTTTAACGATTGTTCTTTTTGTTGCGGAAACCGCCTCTGCGGCCGCCATTACCACCGCGGCGTTCGTTGCCGGAGTTGGTAAAGTTAGGAGCGAGGTCTTTCTTGCCATAAACTTCACCTCTACAAATCCAAACCTTCACGCCAATCAAGCCCACTTTAGTGAGAGCAGGCACGAGTGCGTAGTCGATATCTGCACGAAGTGTGTGGAGAGGCGTACGTCCTTCTTTAAACATTTCTGAGCGAGCCATTTCGGCACCGTTCAAACGTCCGCTCACGAGCACCTTAATACCTTCAGCACCGAGTCGCATGGTGGAAGCGATAGCCATTTTCACAGCTCTGCGGTAAGCCACCTTGCCTTCAATTTGGTGTGCGATATTGTTGGCCACGATTTGAGCATCGAGTTCCGGACGCTTCACTTCGTAGATGTTGATTTGTACGTCTTTGTCGGTGAGTTTTTTCAACTCTTCTTTGAGCTTGTCGACATCTTGTCCGCCCTTACCGATAATGATACCGGGGCGAGAAGTGCAGATAGTGATGGTGACGAGCTTGAGCGTACGTTCAATGACAATGCGAGAAACGCTGGCTTTAGCCAAACGCACATTGAGATACTTGCGGATTTTGCTATCCTCAACCAATGTATCACCGTAGTTGCTGCCACCAAACCAGTTAGAGTCCCAGCCGCGGATGATACCTAAACGATTGCTAATTGGATTTACTTTCTGTCCCATAATTCTGTATGCGTCGATTAATTGTCATTGTTAATAGTATCTAATGTCAAGGTGAGGTGGTTGCTACGCTTGCGAATGCGGTAGCCACGACCTTGAGGAGCCGGACGGAGGCGTTTCAACATTGGAGCACAATCCACTGTGATGGCTTTGATGTAGAGTTCGCCGCTTTCAGCTTTCTTTTCATTCTTCTGTTCCCAGTTAGAGATGGCCGACTTGAGGAGTTTTTCCACGTCGGTTGCAGCTTGCTTATTTGAGAAATGAAGGAGTCCAAGAGCCTTAAACACTTCTTCGCCTCTTACCATGTCGGCCACCAATCGCATTTTGCGAGGAGAGCTTGGCACGTTTTTCAGCTTGGCGAATGCAAGAGTTTGCTTGGCATCCTTAATTTTTTCTGCTGATAATCTTTTTCTTTTACCCATTGTATTTTAATTCTTTTTTTTTTGGATTGAATTGTTTCCCGGGTCTATGTGTTATCGTTTGTTGTTGCCGCTATGGCCACGGAAGGTGCGAGTGGGGGCGAATTCGCCGAGCTTGTGACCTACCATGTTTTCGGTTACATAGACAGGGATAAACTTATTGCCATTGTGTACGGCGAAGGTGTGGCCCACAAATTCGGGAGCAATCATAGAAGCGCGCGACCAAGTTTTGATCACACTTTTCTTGCCGCTTTCATTCATAGCGTCGACCTTCTTTTCGAGCTTTACACTAATGTACGGTCCTTTTTTTAATGAACGACTCATAGTTTAACTTTTAACAAATTACTTCTTTCTTCTTTCAATAATGTACTTTGAAGATTGTTTCTTCGGTGCACGTGTCTTCAAGCCCTTAGCATACAGACCGTTGCGAGAACGTGGGTGACCACCTGACTGACGGCCTTCACCACCACCCATTGGGTGATCCACAGGGTTCATAACCACACCACGGTTGTGAGGACGACGTCCCAACCAGCGAGAACGTCCGGCCTTACCGGATTGTTCGAGAGCGTGGTCGGAGTTGCCCACTACGCCAACTGTGGCCTTACATGCTGAGAGAATTTTACGAGTTTCGCCCGAAGGTAATTTGATGATAGCGTAAATACCTTCACGCGAGGTGAGCTGCGCGAAAGTACCGGCACTACGAGCAATCTTTGCACCCTGTCCGGGACGCATTTCAATGTTGTGAATTAAAGTACCAACAGGAATGTGACTAAGTGGAAGCGCGTTTCCCACTTCGGGGGCTACGTTCTCACCGCTTTCTACCATCTGACCCACTTGCAATCCATTGGGGCAAATGATATAAGCCTTAGAACCATCTACGTAATAAAGGAGAGCGATACGAGCCGAACGGTTAGGATCGTATTCAATTGTCTTTACACGTGCTGGTACACCGTCTTTGTTTCTCTTGAAGTCGATGAAGCGGAATTTACGCTTGTGACCGCCACCAAGGTAGCGCATAGTGAGGTGACCCTCATTATTGCGACCACCGGTGACGCGTTTGCCGACTGTAAGAGACTTTTCTGGTGTACGTGCAGTGATGTTATCAAATACACCAATAATTTTGTGTCTTTGCCCCGGTGTTGTGGGCTTCAATTTTCTTACTGCCATTTGTTTTATTAAATATTACTATAGAAATCAATAGTTTGACCTTCGGCAAGTGTTACGATTGCTTTTTTGAAAGCCGACACTTTGCCTCGTTGAATTCCGCGCTTGGTGTAGCGCATTTTCTTTTTACCGTCGTAATTCATTGTGCTCACATCCACCACTTTCACGTCGTAGAGCTTTTCTACGGCGTCTTTAATTTGGTGTTTGTTGGCATCAGGAGATACCTTGAATGAAAAACGATTGGTCTTTTCGCTGATAAGGTTGGCCTTTTCAGACACGATTGGGGTGATCATTAAATTCATTGTTCGTTACCTCCTATCATTAAAATTGATTTAACACAGCCACACTGCTTTCGGTGACCACCAGCTTCTTGTTGTCAAGAACGCGATAGGTGTTCAGCTCAGCAGCAGTAATCACAAAAAATTTCTCGATATTACGAGCTGACAAATATACGTTTTTATTGTGAGATGGTAAAACGAGAACGGTTTTTTGACCGGAAACTTTAATATTTTTAGCAAAGTTTACGATTTCTTTAGTTTTTGGAGCTTCGAGATTGAAATCTTCAACCACTACGATTTGGTCATTCTGAGCCTTGAATGTGAGCGCCGAGCGACGTGCGAGAGCTTTCACTTTTTTGTTCAACTTAAAGCTGTAGTTGCGTGGACGTGGTCCGAACACTCTACCGCCACCCACCATCAGTGGAGAGTTGATATCGCCGTGACGTGCTCCACCGCCGCCTTTTTGGCGACCGAGTTTTTTGGTTGAGCCCGAAACTTCACTTCTTTCTTTTGCTTTATGTGTACCTTGACGCTGATTAGCGAGGTATTGCTTAACATCGAGATAAACGGCGTGCTCGTTGGGTTCGGCGAGTGCGAACACTTCGTCGTTGAGAGTTACCTTTTTCCCGGTGTCTTCACCTTTGATGTTATATACTGCGAGTTCCATTACTTAACGATTGATAAAATTGAACCTTTAGCACCCGGAACACTACCCTTCACTACAAGAACATTGTTCTCAGGCATAACCTTAATAATCTGTAAATTTTGAACAGTGACGCGTTCTGCACCCATGTGTCCTGCCATGCGCATGCCTTTAAACACCTTTGCAGGGTAGGAGCAAGCGCCGATAGAACCGGGAGCGCGAAGGCGGTTGTGCTGACCGTGTGTGGTTTGTCCCACACCACCAAAGCCGTGGCGCTTCACCACGCCTTGATAACCTTTACCTTTCGATGTGCCGATTACATCAACGAATGAGGCATCGCTAAACAAATCTACAGTGATAGTGTCACCAAGTTTGTACTCGCCATCAAAATCTTTGAACTCGGCCAAGTGGCGTTGAGGAGCAACTCCGGCTTTCTTGAAGTGACCGGCTTCGGGCTTGTTGGTGTGCTTTTCAGTTTTTTCCTGAAAGCCCAACTGTAGAGCAGCGTAGCCGTCTTTTTCTTCTGTTTTCACCTGAGTAACTACACAAGGACCTACTTCGATAACAGTGCACGGCACATTCTTGCCGTCGGCACTGAACACGGATGTCATTCCGATTTTCTTTCCTAATAATCCTGGCATTTCTCTAATTTTTTGATAATTTACTTAAAATCACTTTTGTGTTGATTGATTTAACTCGTGAATGTGCGAAAGCGCTTCGTTAGACTTTGATTTCTACTTCCACACCGCTGGGCAATTCGAGCTTCATCAGCTCTTCCACAGTTTTTGCAGTGGAGCTGTAGATGTCGATCAAACGCTTGTAGGCGGACAATTGGAATTGTTCACGCGACTTTTTGTTCACGAAAGTGGAACGGTTCACGGTGAAGATGCGCTTGTGGGTGGGCAGAGGTATCGGACCGCTTACCACAGCGCCTGTAGACTTCACAGTCTTAACGATCTTCTCAGCCGACTTGTCAACCAAGTTGTGATCGTAAGATTTTAATTTAATTCTGATTTTTTGGCTCATTTTATGTTATGAATAAAGTTATTTCAACAAGTTAACGTTTCCTTTCACTTCAGTAAGCACTTTTTCAGCGATTGCACGGCTCACTTGTGCGTAGTGAGAGAAGGTCATAGTGCTGGTGGCACGACCGGAGGTGATGGTACGCAAAGCGGTCACGTAGCCAAACATTTCGGCAAGTGGTGCAGTAGCTTTCACGATGCGGGCACCGCTGCGGCTGGTTTCCATGCCTTCCACTTGACCACGACGCTTGTTCATATCGCCAATCACGTCACCCATGCTTTCTTCGGGAGTAACCACTTCCACCTTCATGATGGGCTCCATGAGCACCGGTCCGGCTTGAGCACATGCTTTCTTGAATGCCTGTTGTGCACAGAGCTCGAATGAAAGTTGGTCGGAGTCTACGGGGTGGAACGAACCGGAAATCACGGTCACCTTCAATTGCTCCACGGGGTAGCCGGCAAGCACACCATTTTTCATAGCGGCCACAAAGCCCTTTTGAATAGCGGGGATAAATTCTTTTGGAATATCACCACCCTTCACTTCGTCCACGAATTGGATGTTACCTTCAAAGCCTTCATCCACGGGTTCTACGCGGCAGATGATGTCGGCAAACTTACCGCGACCACCTGATTGCTTTTTAAACACTTCGCGCAATTCCACCGATTTGGTGATGGCTTCTTTGTAGGTAACTTGCGGACGACCTTGGTTGCACTCAACCTTAAATTCGCGACGCAAACGGTCGATAATGATATCGAGGTGAAGCTCACCCATACCGCGAATAATGGTTTGTCCGGTTTCCTCGTTGGATTCCACTTGGAAAGTGGGGTCTTCTTCAGCCAGCTTTTGCAAGCCTTGGTCGAGACGGTCGAGGTCTTTTTGAGTTTTGGGCTCTACTGCAATACCAAGCACGGGATCGGGGAAGTCCATAGCTTCGAGCACGATAGGTGCATTTTCGTCGCACAAAGTATCGCCGGTGCGAATATCTTTGAAGCCTACGCCTGCGCCGATGTCGCCGCAACCAATGGTTTCCATCGGGTTTTGCTTATTGGAGTGCATTTGGAACAAGCGCGAAATGCGTTCTTTCTTACCGGAGCGAGAGTTGAACACATACGAACCGGCGTCGATTTGACCGGAGTAAACGCGGAAGAACACCAAGCGTCCCACATAGGGGTCGGTGGCAATCTTAAATGCCAATGCACACATCGGTTCTTCGAACAGCGGCTTGCGAGTTTCCACCTTGTCGGGGTCGTTGAAAGCGTGACCCGACACATGTTCAGCATCCGAGGGGCTGGGAAGATAAGCGCACACAGCATCGAGAAGGAGCTGCACACCTTTGTTCTTAAAGGAGCTACCGCAGAGCATCGGCACGATTTCCATCTTCAAAGTGGCTGTGCGAAGTGCGCGATGAATTTCTTCTTCGGTAATAGAATCGGGATCGTCGAAATACTTGAGCATCAATTCTTCGTCGAATTCGGCGATGGTTTCAAGCATCTTGTCGCGATATTGCTGGCACTCATCGAGCATGTTTTCGGGAATTTCTTCCAGCGTGTAGTTTGCTCCCATCGATTCATCGTGGTAGTAAACTGCTTTCATGCGCACGAGGTCGACCATACCTTTGAAAGTGTCTTCAGCGCCGATAGGGAGCTGAATCGGGCAAGGATTTGCGCCGAGAATTTCCTTCATTTGGCGAGCCACTTCAAGGAAGTTGGCACCGGAGCGGTCCATTTTATTCACGTAAGCCACACGAGGCACATTGTATTTGTCGGCTTGGCGCCACACAGTTTCGGATTGTGGTTCCACACCACCCACGGCGCAGAATGTAGCCACAGTGCCATCGAGCACACGCAAGGAGCGTTCCACTTCCACGGTGAAATCCACGTGTCCCGGAGTGTCGATCAAGTTGATCTTGTATTTTTGGTCGTTGTATTTCCAGAAAGTGGTGGTAGCTGCAGAGGTGATAGTGATACCACGTTCTTGCTCTTGCTCCATCCAGTCCATAGTGGCTGCACCGTCGTGCACTTCACCGATTTTGTGAGTGAGTCCGGTGTAGAACAGGATACGTTCAGAAGTTGTTGTCTTACCGGCATCGATGTGAGCCATGATGCCGATGTTTCGCGTAAATTTTAGGTTTGCGTCTGTAGTCTTCATTATAATAATGTATATATCAATTAAAATCTAAAATGTGCGAATGCGCGGTTAGCTTCTGCCATGCGGTGCATATCTTCTTTGCGTTTGAAGGCACCACCTTGCTCATTGTAGGCGTCCATGATTTCAGCTGCCAATTTGTCGGCCATGGTTTTTCCGCCACGCTTGCGCGCGAAAACGATAAGATTTTTCATTGATATTGACTCCTTGCGGTCGGCACGAATTTCGGTAGGCACTTGGAAGGTGGCACCACCAATGCGGCGCGATTTCACTTCCACTTGTGGAGTAACTTTTTCAAGTGCATTTTTCCAAATTTCGAGAGGAGTTTTTTCTTCTTTTTGCATTTTGGCTCCCACAATTTCGAGAGCGGTATAGAAGATTCGGTAAGAGGTGTTTTTCTTACCATCAAACATGAGGTGATTCACGAACTTTGTTACGCTCACATCACCGAATTTTGGATCGGGAAGAATGATCCTTTTTTTTGGCTTAGCCTTTCTCATTGTTAGAAATTAAATTGTAGTTTTTGTCCGCTTGGTTGTTGCATCTTTGTTCTTCAACGGCTTCTGTCAGCCATTTACTCAACCATAAAAATCATCAATCCAATAAAATCAAAAACTAAGTTTTAAAATTTTGTTTTGTTGTAAGAAATAGGTTGGTCTGAAAAATTATTTTTTAGGACGCTTTGCGCCGTATTTTGAGCGGCGTTGGGTGCGACCTGCCACACCTGCAGTATCCAATGTGCCACGCACAATGTGATAACGAACACCTGGGAGGTCTTTCACACGACCACCACGCACCATCACGATGGAGTGTTCTTGCAAGTTGTGTCCTTCTCCGGGAATGTAAGAGTTCACCTCTTTACCATTGGTTAATCTCACACGCGCCACTTTGCGCATTGCCGAATTAGGCTTCTTCGGGGTGGTGGTGTACACACGCACGCACACACCGCGACGTTGGGGGCAAGAATCCAATGCAGGAGACTTGCTGGTAGATTCCAGACTTGTACGGCCTTTTCTTACTAATTGCTGAATTGTAGGCATCTTAGTTCTGTTTTTACTTGTTTTTAAAAATTTAGTTTATCAATAAATTGGTTGTTTCGCTTTTAAATGCTCACACGCACACACAATAGCCACTAAATCAACAATTTAGAGGCATCGTCCGGGCGTAGCAAGCCCAAAAGTGATGCAAAGTTACGCATTAATTCGCTAATAACCAAATGTTTTGCAAATTATTTTTCATATTTTTTTACACTCCATATTTCCACCTATTCCCCACCCCTCTATCGCACGAAATCGAGAGGCGCATCCACGCCTCCCGATTTCGTGATTTTTGATAATTTAACTGTTTTTAGAAAGGTTTAATAGTCTCAAGCGGCAAGCCGGCTTCATCTTTCACGCTAAGCAGCACATCTTGATGGGGGATGCGCCAATCAATGCCCAATTGCGGGTCATCGAATTTGAGCGTGGCTTCGCTCTGCGGAGCATACACATTGTCCACCTTATACTGAAACTGTGCTTCTTCCGAAAGCACCACAAATCCATGGGCAAACCCACGGGGAATGAAAAGCTGATTGCCCAGCTCTGCAGTGAGCTCCACCGCCACATGCCTGCCAAACGTGGGGCTATCGCCTCGCAAATCCACTGCCACATCGAGCACGCGGCCGCGCGACACTCTCACCAATTTGGCTTGACTGAATTCGCCTTTCTGAAAATGCAACCCGCGCAGCACGCCATAAGAAGAAAACGATTCATTGTCTTGAATAAACTCCACCGCGCCCACATGCGCCTGAAATTCTTCCTTCTTAAAAGTTTCGCTAAAATATCCGCGCGCATCGCCGAATCGCTTGGGCTGTATCACCCACACGCCTTTAATATATTGCTCAGTAAATTCCATCTATATATATAATTAATGAGTAAGTTTGCTATTTCCGTACACAAAATTACAAAAAATATAGCAAAACTTTCATCCCCAATGTAGTTTTTACATTACTTTTGCGTCAAAAATGTGTGAACAGTAAAAAAAAATACAACAGAAGGAAGCGCCTCAAGCGCGCACCTTCACACCAACTTCTTTTATGAACCCAATATTAGAAACCGAATTTAAAAAAATTGTGGAAGAGCACAAAGGCACCATCTATTCCGTGTGCTATATGTACTCCAAAGACCCCGACGAGGTGAACGACCTCTTCCAAGAATCGCTCGTGAAGGTGTGGCAGGGGCTGCCTTCGTTTCAAGGCAAAAGCAGCCTGAAAACGTGGATTTGGCGCATCACCCTCAACACCTGCATCTCTGCCGACCGAAAGAAGAAAATGGACACCGTGCCGCTGAGCATGGACATCAACCTCTTTGAAGACAAAGATGCCAACGCCAAGCAAGTGAATATGCTCAAAGCTCGCATTTCCAAACTACGCCCATTCGACCGCGCCATCGTGCTGCTGTGGCTCGAAAATATGAGCTACGACGAAATAGCCGCCGTGGTGGGCATCACCGCTAAGCAAGTGTCGGTAAGGCTTTTCCGAATCAAAGAGCAACTCAAACAAATGACCAACGACTAAACATTCACACACTATTATGAACACTACAGACATCAACAATACCCCCGAACTGGAAGAAATGCGCAACCAGCTACATCTGCTCAAACAGCAAGTGAGCCAACAGCAAATCGTCAACGATGAAATGATGCGCAAAGTCACGAGCAAACGCCTCACAAAAATCAACCGAGAAGGCACGTTCTCCGCCATTATATCCATCATCATCGTGCCACTCATCACATTCAACCTCTACAACATGGGCATATCGCTGCCTTTCACCATCGTCACCATCCTTTTCATGCTGGTGGCTGCCGGATTCTCGTTCTATAGCCGCAAAGGCATCAACCCCGAGGCTGTAATCAACGGCAACTTGGTGGAAACCAGAAAGAAAATACTGCGCTATAAAAAGCTGTGCAACCACTGGCTTCTTTATGTGATTCCATTCTTAGTGATTTGGTTTTGCTGGTTCCTACTCGAATTGGCAGGCAGAGCCAACGACTTCAACCAAGGTGCCATACTCGGCGGATGCGTGGGAGCGATAATAGGCTCAATTTTCGGCACCATCTATTACCGCAAATCACAATCCAACCTCAACAGCGCCATCGAAGAAATCAACGAACTCATCAAAGAATAAACCTCCACCACACAAAAAATTCAGCGAAGCGACATTGCAAAAATGCCGCTTCGCCCCTTTTCCCCAAACCGAGTGCGGTGCATGGCTTACCCCTCAAATTTGGCTCTTCAAAATTGGAAATTTCGATTTGAGATTGCCAATTTTAAAAATAATGTGTAAATTTGTAGGTTATTTGGCTAAATTAAAAGCTATTCAATCACAATCAACTGAAATCAATTATAATGGCTGAACAACTCGAATTGAACGATAATGTGAACCAACCAAACGACAATGGTGGCTACGATAAACTCACCACGCTCACCCCGCGTGAACACATTCGGCTGCGCCCGGGTATGTATATCGGCAAACTCGGCGATGGCTCCCAAAGCGAAGACGGCATTTATGTGCTCATTAAGGAGGTGCTCGATAATAGTATCGACGAATTCAACACTGGATTCGCCAAGCAGCCCATCATCCACATTGATGTGGCCGACGGCAAGGTGACGGTTCGCGACTACGGACGCGGCATTCCCCTCAATCAAGTGAAGGATGCGTCGAGCAAAATGAACACCGGCGGCAAGTACGATTCCAAAAACTACAAGCGCTCGGTGGGCTTGAACGGTGTGGGTATCAAGGCGGTGAATGCGCTGTCGAGCCATTTCTTTATTCGTTCGATTCGCGACTCACAAAGCGCATTCGTTACCTACAAAGAGGGACTTGTGGTGGAAGATAGCGGCATTATGGATTACCCCGGCGAGGAAAACGGTACGCTGGTGGAATTTTGTCCCGATGCCAATATTTTCAAAAACTATGAGTTTCGCAACCATATCATTGAGGCGATGATCAAGAACTATTCGTTCTTGAACACCGGACTCACCATCATTTTCAATGGCAAGCGCTATCATTCGCGCAACGGTTTGAGCGACCTGCTGAAGGAAAATATGACCAACGACCCGCTCTACCCTATCATGCACTTTAAATCGGACGATATTGAAATCGTGGTGACCCATGCGGCGCAAGTGGGCGAGGAATTCTACTCTTTTGTGAATGGCCAGCACACCACCCAAGGCGGCACGCATCAATCAGCGTTCCGCGAAGCGGTGTCGCGCACCATTAAGGAATTCTATGGCAAGAATTTTGAATTTTCCGACATCCGAAATGGTATGGTGGCTGCCGTGAGCATCAAGGTGGAAGAACCCGTGTTTGAATCGCAAACCAAAATCAAATTAGGCAGTAGCCAAATGTGGAAAAACGGGCCCACCATATATAAGTTTATCAACGATTTCGTGAAGAAGGAGGTCGACGACTATCTGCACAAAGATGCCGCTACAGCCGCAATTATGCTCCAAAAAATTCAGGAAAGCGAAAAGGAACGCAAAGCCATTGCCGGCGTGAAGAAGCAGGTGCGCGAGCGTGCCAAAAAGGTGGCACTCCACAATAGCAAGCTCCGCGATTGCCGCGTGCATTTCAATGATGTAAAAGCGCCCAAAGACAACGACCGCCGCGAAGAAACCTCCATTTTTATCACCGAGGGACTCTCGGCAAGCGGTTCTATCACCAAAATTCGCGATGTGGAAACACAAGCGGTGTTCTCGTTGCGTGGTAAGCCGCTCAACACCTACGGCCTCGCCGCCAAAAAGGTGGTAGAAAATGAAGAGTTTGCACTCCTGCAAGCCGCCCTCAACATTGAAGACGGTATCGACGGCTTGCGCTACAATAAGGTGATTGTGGCCACGGATGCCGATGTGGATGGTATGCACATTCGCTTGCTGCTGCTCACCTATTTTCTCCAGTTCTGCCCCGAATTAATCAAAACCGGGCACCTCCACATCCTCCAAACGCCGCTGTTCCGCATCCGCAACAAGAAGGAAGCCAAGCGCAAAAGCGGTGGCAAGGAAAAGAGCAAGGCAAAAGTGGAAACCTACTATTGCTACAGCGATGAGGAGCGCGTGAATGCTATCAATAAGTTGGGCGACAAAGCGGAAATTACCCGATTCAAAGGTTTGGGCGAAATCGACCCGGAAGAGTTTGCCGATTTTATCGGCCCGGAAATGCGCCTCGACCGTGTGCACCTGCGCAAAGAAGACACCGTGAACAAAATGCTGGAATTCTACATGGGCAAAAACACCATGGAGCGCCAGGAATTTATTATCGACAACCTCGTGATTGAAGACGACGAAGATATTACCGTACACTAAAATGAACAATACCACATCATCTGCAGGAAAAAAAATTGCGCTATTTCAGGGGTCGTTCGATCCTTTCACTCGCGGACACCAATCCATCGTGAATCGGGCGTTGAGCATCTTCGACGAGGTGGTGGTGGCGGTGGTGCACAATAGCACCAAACCCGGCGGCTACTTCCCGGTGGATATGCGCCTGCGGATTGCCTCTGATGCGTTTCGCCACCAGCCGCGTGTGAAGGTGGTGGCAAGCGAGGGTCTCACCATCGATGTGGCAAAAAAGGTGGGCGCTTGCTGCTTGCTACGAGGCGTGCGTAGTGTGCAGGATTTTGAGTATGAAATGCCTATTGCCGAAGTAAATCGCCAATTCTCCGGCATCGAAACTATGCTCATCTACACGCTCCCGCAGCTGAGCCATGTGAATTCCACCGTGGTGCGCGAATGGCTCAAGCATGGTAAAGACATGACCCACTATCTGCCGGAAGGCTTGAGCGAGGGGCTTTTAAAAGAAATTCACGCATTTAAACCCTGATATAGGTTTTTCTCCACTTATTAACTTATTGCAAAATCATTAAAATCACATACATTATGAAAAAAAGTTTATTATTAGCATTTGCCGTGATGCTCACACTGGGCGCTATCGCAGAGCGTATACCATCAAATATTAGCAAATTGCTTAATGCAGAATATGCCATTAAGAGTCTGTACGTGGATTCAGTGGACGAAAACAAGTTGGTGGAAGACGCCATTATCGGTATGCTCGAAAAACTCGACCCTCACTCCCAATACACCACTGCAAAAGAAACAAAAGAATTGGAAGAACCCTTGCAAGGCGAATTTTCCGGCATCGGCATCCAATTCAACCTCAAGCAAGACACACTCTATGTGATTCAAACCATTCCCAACGGTCCCTCGGAGCGCGTGGGTATGCTCCCCGGCGACCGTATCATCTATGTGAACGACACCACTATTGCCGGAGTAAAAATCAAAAACACCGATATCCAGAAAAAACTGCGCGGACCGAAGGGAACAAAAGTGACCGTGAAGGTGAAGCGTGGCAATAGCCCCGAATTGATTACTTTCGTGATTACACGCGACAAAATTCCCCTCCACAGCGTGGACGCTGCCTATATGCTCGATAACAAAACGGGCTACATCAAAATATCAAGTTTTGGCGCTAAAACCTACAATGAGATGATGGAAAAACTCCATTTGCTCAAAAAGCAAGGCATGCGCCAACTCGTGGTCGACCTCTCCGACAATGGCGGTGGCTATATGGACGCTGCCATTCAAATGGTGAACGAATTTCTCGACTATGGACAACTCATTGTCTACACCGAGGGCTTGAACCAATCGCGCGCCGAAGCTAAAGCCAACGGCAGTGGCGAATTTAAAGATATGAAAATAGTGGTGATTATGAGCCAATACAGCGCCAGCGCATCCGAAATTTTTGCCGGTGCTATCCAAGATTGGGACCGAGGCTTGGTGCTCGGCCGACGCTCTTTCGGCAAGGGATTGGTGCAACGCCCGTTTAAGTTTGAAGACGGCTCAATGATGCGCCTCACCGTGGCACGCTACTACACTCCTTCGGGCCGTTGCATCCAAAAGCCATACGTGAAGGGCGACAAAAAAGGCTACGATGCCGATTTGCTCACTCGCTACAATGCCGGCGAATACTACAATATCGACAGCATCCAATTCAATGATTCGCTCCGATACACTTCGCTGAAAAATAAGCGCGTGGTGTATGGTGGCGGTGGCATCATGCCGGATGTGTTTGTGCCGGTCGACACCACCGAATACAGCAAATATTACCGCGACATGCTCGCCAAGGGCGTGATTTATCAGTTTGCACTCGACTATGTAGACAAAAATCGCCAAGCGCTCAAATCACAATACCCCAATGTGGAAAAATTCGACCAACGCTTCACCCTTTCCGACAACGATATGCAAGCCTTTATTGCTGCCGGAGAAAAGGAAAAAGTGGCTTTTAATGAAGAACAATACGCTACCAGCAAAGAGGTGTTTAAATGCTATCTCAAGGGATTGATTGCACGCGACTTATACACCGAAGACAATGCGTTCAACATTATCGTAAACCATCGCAACCACGACTTGCAAGAAGCGCTCACCCTCATTAACGACGACACCCGCTATCAATCGCTACTGCTCACCGGCAACACTGAATACGAAAAAATAGCAGCCCGCCACAAAGCAGCTCAAGATTCTCCAAAAGAATAACATCTCCATATTCCATCATAGCGAATCACGGCTCCTGTAGGGGAGCCGTGATTCTGTTTTCTTTATAAGCTTGCTTATTTGGGGAGATATGAGATGAGTTTGCTAATCACATAGTGTACCACACATCCTGCGATGATACATGCGGCTATCATCAACAAGCACCCCGCTATATTGCTGTCGCCGGCCCAAAGTATAAACGCTTTTCGATAGTGAAACACAGCCCCGAGGAGCAAATAAGATTCGAGGGTGGCTCCTCCTATGTAACCGAGCACTTTTCGGATAAAAGAAGGAGCGTGGCTCACTATCCACCCCATAGCTAGGGCAAATCCCGGCACCATCAATATGAAAGGATAGAATACGGCACCGCTATTGCGTATTTGGGCGTAGGTAAAGCCCATGCCAGTGAATGTGCGGTGCATCATATAGCCTGCAATGGGAAGCACCAACCACACCACGCGCCACACCTTTGCCACCGAGAAAGTGCCTTGCGTTTCCTTCCGATGATAGTAGCCAAATAGCACACCGATAAAGAAAATGGGGATGCGAGCCAATAGCAAGATATAGCCATTGTAGGCGTTGGGGTGAAGCACCAAGAAATAATAGGAATAGATACCGGCACACACCAATCCCGCCAAAATCGCCACGCCCGTGGCGCAAATAGGATGCCGCCTAAATGCTTTGTAATAGAATGGAAATATCAAATATAGGCCCATAATGCCGCAGATAAACCACGCCGAATAGTGCTATTTCAGTGGCGGAATCCAAAAGCCCACAAACAAGCAGTCTTGCCATAAATGGGTCCAATTCAAAGCGCCTTTCTCCACATATTGGGTGATGATGAGGCACACTATAAAAGCGGGCATAATGCGAATCAGCCGCTTTTTCCAAAACGACCAACAGCCGGCATCTTTCTTGCAAGAATAATACAATCCAAATCCACTGAGGAAGAAAAATAAATCCACACCGCCGTAACCAATCTGCATGATGTAGTTCAAAAAGGAATTTGGAATCTGTATTCCGCTATGCACAAAGAGCACGCCCACTATGGCAAACGCCATCAGTGGCGCTCTCATCTCGGATATATAATGCAGAAATTTCATAGTAGAAATTAGATATTAGAAATTGGAAATTGGAAATTGGAGATTGGTGAGTTTCGCTTATAGGTGACTTCGTTTCACAGTTTCAGTCCGTTGAGGAGGGTGAAGTATTCATCGATGGCTTGGCGGAGTTCTGTGCAGCGAATGAATTCGTCGGCGCTGTGGCTTCTTGCCGAATCGCCGGGTCCCATTTTCAAGGAGGGGAAAGGCATAAGGGCTTGGTCGCTCAGTGTGGGCGAACCAAATGGACGCTTGCCCAGCATTTCCGCTCTCACCACCACGGGATGCGCTCGGCTGATGCCCGACGGATTCAATCGGGTGGAATGTGGGGTAAGGCGGCACTCGGGCACGGCTTGGCGCAATATTTCGAGTGTTTGCTCATTGGTGTAGGCGTCGGTGGTGCGCACATCCACCAAAATCGTGCATTTGTCGGGCACCACATTGTGCTGTGTGCCACCTTCAATTTTGGTGACCGAAATCTTCACCGGTCCCAGCATTTCCGATTCTTTTTTGAAGCGGAACCCGCGCAAGGTGTTCACCACATCCATTGCCTTATAAATGGCATTTACGCCCTCATTGCGTGCCGCATGACCGGCAACGCCCCGCACTTCACCGTCGAGCACCATTAGGCCTTTTTCGGCAATGGCAGGTTGCATGCCGGTAGGCTCGCCCACCAGTGCAAAATGAATGGGAGGCAACATAGGGAGCACGGCCTCCACCCCGTTTTTGCCGCTCACTTCTTCCTCGGCAGAGGCGAGGAAAATCATATTGTAGGGTTGCTCAATGGCATTCAGTGCACGAAATGCCGCCAAAAGCGACACCACCGAAGCGCCATCATCGTTGGTGCCAAGCCCGAAGATGCAATCATCTTCTTCCGTGGCTGCAAAGGGGTCGTGTTGCCATCCGGCTGCCACCTTCACCGTGTCGGTATGCGCATTGAGCAAAATGGTGGGGCGCTCCGGCGAAAAATTATCACTGAGGCACCACACATTGTTGGCGTAGCGTTTGGGGAAAAGTCCGAAGCGCTTCATCGCTTCTTCTATCACATCAGCCACAGCGGTTTCATCGCGGCTAAACGATGGCACTACCACCATTTGCTTAAGCAAATCCACAGCGTCGTAATATAGTTCATCAAAATCCGGCATCATCAGTCAAATCATTTATTTTGTGGCACAAAAATACTCAATCCTTCTTTGATAAGCAAATAAAAGTGAAGCATCGACCCGAAAGCTCACACGGCTTCGGGCTAAAATCTTTTGCAGAGGAAGAAAATAATTGCTACTTTTGCGGTGATGAAAATTCTATTTGCCGGCGATGCAAGCAATATGCACAATTGCCTCGCCATTTCGTTACGAAAAATGGGGCACCATGCAGTGGTGGCCTCCGGAGGGTCGGGCTGGATGAATACGCAGCGCGACATTGATTTGCGTCGCCATCCGGGGCGATTGGGCGCCATTGCCTACGTGGCAAAACTGCTAAAAAACCTTCACAAAATGCGGGGCTTTGATGTGGTGGAGTTGTCGAACCCTATCTTTTTTGAATTGAAGCCGTGGCGGGTGAAACGCATTTTCGACTATCTGAAAAATCATAACGGAAAAATCGTGCTGTCGGCTTTGGGCACCGACTATGTGTACTATATGGCTTGCCACGATGGCAAAACGTATCGCTACAGCGACTATATGATTGGCAGTGAGCCATCGCCCTACGTTCGCTCTGAAGAATACATCCGTCAGCAACAAGATAATTGGAAGGCTGATTTTATGAAGCGCCATTCTGATTATGTGCTGAGCCATGTGGATGGTGTGGTGGCTTGCCTATGGGAATATTATGCCGCCTACAAGCCGCTGATGGGCGATAAGGTGATCCATGCCGGTATCCCCATCGATGTGCAAGCACTACAGCCGAATTTTATTGAACAGGAACCGGAAAAGGTGAAGTTTTTTATCGGCATTCAGCGCGATAGAACAGTGATAAAAGGCACCGACCGCCTATTGCAAGCCCTTGAAAAGGTGCACGCCGAAATGCCCGACCGCTGCGAGATGGTGAAGGTGGAAAGTGTGCCCTACGATGAGTATGTGACACTGATGCGCAGTAGCCATGTGCTGCTCGACCAGCTCTATTCCTACACACCTGCCACCAATGCGCTACTGGCTATGGCACAGGGACTGGTGGCGGTGTCGGGCGCAGAACCGGAGTACTATGAGTTGATTGGCGAAACCGAAAACCATCCCATCGTGAATGTGCTCCCCGTGCCGGAGAACGATATTGAGGGCAAATTGCGGTGGGTGATTGAGAACAAACAAATGCTACCCAAGTGGAGCCATGACAGCCGAGCCTTCGTAGAAAAGCACAACGATGCCCGGATAGTAGCCAACCGCTACATCAATTTCTGGGAAAAATTATAGAGAAAGCCTACCCCCATCCCCTCCCTAAATAATGAGAGAAAGCCTACCCCCATCCCCTCCCTAAAGGGAAGGGAGACATAAGTTTGTAACCTGCTAACTCGTTGACTTGTTGACTTGTTGACTCGTTGACTCGTTGACTCGTTGACTCGTTGACTCGTTGACTCGTTGACT
>JBJECV010000124.1:0-8619 GCA_051871435.1 Sodaliphilus sp.
GTTGGCGTTTTCGCCGGCTTTAGTGTGGTTGCCCCCACTAATTTTCTACTGATCCCAATTAACGGCTTCATAATTCATGATTCATGATTCATGATGCATAATTAACGGCTAATGGCTAATAGCTGCCGGTTTACAATGCTCCGTTTTCGATGTCGTTTTGCCATTCTGCTTGCTGGTGGGCATTGCTTTCGGTGTAGTAGATTTCCACTCCGTGCTTGCGCTGCACGATGTAGATGGCGCTCACTTTGTTGGAATCTTCAATGGTGTCGATTTCTTTTGGGTGGAATGTGGAAGTGAAGACTACGAAACCGCCGGATGCTAATTTTTTATCCACATCTTCGGGCAAAACGTCGTTCAAGAACTCCACACATTCTTTCACTCCGCCCCAGCCGGAATCGCCTTTATACACCACTTGCTCAAAGTCTTTATACACAAGGCGAGTAACGAGTTTGTTGACGGGTGCAAGGTCGCCAAAGAAGGGAAACAACACGGTGGCGTTCGAAATGTTGATAGTGAGAACCGCCAAAATAGCTGATAAAATTAATTTTTTCATAAGATGTTAGAGATTAGAAGTTGGAGATTAGAGATTAGAAATTAGAAGTTAGAAATTAGAAGTTAGAAATTAGAAGTTGGAGATTAGAGATTAGAGATTGGAGATTAGAAGTTTTCGTTTTCGTTTTTTGTAGTTTTTGGCCATTTTTGGGTGGAGAGTGGGAGGGTGTAGTAGAGGCTCATGGTGAAGGCGAAGGATTTATCGCGTGCACCGTAGCCGGGAATGAACCATGCTTGGGCATTGTGGTTCTTTTTTTCGCTGAAGATGCCGTGGTAGCGTGCTTGCCAACCTAAGGCGAAGTTGCTGACAAGGGTCACTCTCAGTCCCACCAAAAATTCGCCCCACAGTGCATGAGCAGAGATGCCTTTGAGGCTGTAGGTGTGGGTTTCGTCCCAATAGGGGTCGTGGTAGGTGACATCGTTGATGTCGAATTTGAATGTGGAGTAGCCGAGGCGCACACCGGCGTAGACCTGGTATTTGGGGTCGTTTTTAAACGTGAAATTGTAGTTGGCACCCACTTTCACGTAGGGCGACGCTTTTCCCTTGTAGGAGAAATTCATGTCCTCGGGGGTGTTGCTGGCAAATCCCAGACCGAGTTCCACTTCAGGCTGCAGTCGGTTCCACATATTGAGGGTGGCGCTGATGCCGAAGCTACCGTATTTTTGCCCGAAAGCCATCAGCAAGGCATCGCCGAATGAGGCGCCGAAAATGGCTTGAGTGGTGAGGGGATAGCGTGGATACACGCGGCGCAGCGAATCTTTGCGTAGTTCTTCTTGCGCCGATGTCGTGTCGCCGTCAAGATAGCGTTGCACCACTTCTTCCTTGGTGCCCTTAGCGGGGCGAAGCACGGTGTTGGTGTTGGGCTTCACGGGGGTGATACGGCGCTGCTCGGTGGTTTGTGCCATAGCGGAATGTGCCACTATGGCAAAAGCAAGAACGATATGTAGGGCCAATAATTTCATCGCATAAAAATTCTGAACGTAACGGCATTTGCGTTGGTTACCAATGGATTGACGAGTGCCACCGAATCGATCGCGTGGCGCGTGTGCCGGTGCGAAGTGATTTCGAGGTAGTACATAGCACCGCAGTCCACGCTGGCGAACGCCGGGGTGGCGGTGTAGTGGAGGGTGAGGGTGTCGGAGGGCGCGCCTTCGGTGTTGTAGCTGAATTCAAATTGGCACTCCTTAGCCGCCGGCGGCAAAGGCAGATACAGTTCGCTCACACTTTCATTGTCCACCAAAATGCTATCGCCAGGCGCCCCGATGCCCCGCACCGAGAGGCCTGTCACGGTCACCGCTTTTCCGTCTTGGTAGAAAGTGGCGAGTGGCAGGGCAGAGCTGTTGTCGGTGCAACCGTCGCCGGTGCAGCTGCATAAAGCCACACATAGCATCGCCATTACGCCCAATATGTGGAGAGCTAAATGCTTCATTCTCCTTTAATTTCTTCCGAAATTTCATACTCATTGCGGTCGGCAGAGTGGCGAATGATGAGTTCGCCGAGGAAACCGCAAAGGAAGAGTTGCACCCCCAAAATCATACACACCAACGAGAGGTAGAAGTAGGGCGATTGCGTTACCAAAATGGCAGGTGTGCCCACAGCGAGGTGGTAGAGCTTGATGCCGCCCACCACCATCACGGCAAGCAAACCGAAGAAAAACATCAGCGAGCCAATCAAACCGAAAAAGTGCATCGGTTTTTTTCCGAATTTGGTTTGGAACCACAGTGTGAGCAAGTCGAGGTAGCCGTTCACAAAGCGGTCGAGCCCGAATTTCGTTACGCCATATTTGCGAGCTTGGTGTTGCACCACGCGCTCGCCGATTTTGGTGTAACCGGCATTTTTAGCCAAATAAGGGATGTAGCGGTGCATATCGCCATACACCTCAATGTGCTTCACCACCTCAAGGCGATACGCCTTGAGTCCGCAGTTGAAATCGTGCAAATTGTGGATGCCGCTCACTTTGCGCGCGGTGGCATTGAAGAGCTTGGTGGGGATGGTTTTGGTTTTGGGGTCGTAGCGTTTTTTCTTCCATCCGCTCACCAAATCGTAGCCCTCTTCCATAATCATTTTGTAGAGGTGTGGAATTTCGTCGGGGCTATCTTGCAGGTCGGCGTCCATGGTAATCACCACATCGCCCTTCACGCGCTCAAAACCGGTGTTCAGCGCCGGCGATTTGCCATAATTGCGGCGGAAGCACACGCCCTTAATGTTGGGATTTTTTTGATGAAGAGCTTGAATCACTTCCCACGAATTGTCGGTGCTGCCATCGTTAATCATCAGCACCTCGTAGGAATAATTGTTTTCCTTCATCACTCGCTCAATCCACTCCGCCAATTCGGGCAGCGATTCAGCTTCATTATATAGAGGAACTACTACAGAAATGTCCATATCTGAAAAGAATTTATGTTGTAATAATATTATGTTGTCTTACTTTTTGTTTTTAGCCATCAATTGAATGAGTGCAGCCAAAAGAGCGCTCAGTAGCGAGCCCAAAAAGGAGCACGTCCAAAATCCGGTGAGCACCAAGTCGATGTTTCGCGGCGCTGCCTGCTTGTCGATCACCATTTGCAAGGCATCCACCACTTGCTGCATATTTTCGCCGAACCGTTCCGGTGCCACCTCATATTGGTGAATCACGAATTGTGCCTGCTCGTAGAAAAAGTTGGGCCGCACATATTCCAGCACCAAATAGCTCACGGTGCTTGCAATGAGCGAGCCGCCGATGAAAATGAGAATGCCCAGCATCCACAGGTTGGAAAACGTGGCAAACCCCATTTCCGCCATACATCTTTTCTTCTGCCATCGGTAGATGAGCGCCGGAATCACCAACGCCATCGCCAATGAAAAAGCCGAAAGCCCCACCTGCTTGTCGGAGAAGATGAACAGCAAAGCCATCACCGAGAGGTAGATGCCAAACGGCACACCCCATTCAGCTCCTTGCTTGAAAAGACTTTTGCGGCACTCCATCGTTGTTACGCTTTTTTGCTAAATGCAAAGATAGAAATTATTCTCCACATTCACAATAACAATCGCCATCACCCACTCATTTTGAGGCACGCCTCCCCACGGGGTCTTCCATTTAAGGATGCGAATACGGTTTTTGGATTGAATGCGTTTGCTTTCCTTTGTGGCATGAAACGAATAAAAAAAGTCGGCTTCGCCGAAAAAAACAGCACCTGCAGAGAAGCCATTAGCCATTAGCCGGGAGCCATTAGCCATTAGCCGCCGTTAATTATGAATTATGCATTATGAATTATGCATTAGATTAAGCATTATGCATTATGAATTATGCATTAGATTAAGCATTGTGCATTAATATAAAAGTCGGCTTGCCGAAAAAACGGCGGTTGCTGAAAACTGCGAGGGAATAGTGTGTCGGTTTACGTTTTAAATGACAGAGCGTTGACTATGCATATTAGTTGATTCTTTATGATCTTGCCAAAAGCTACGAATTCTCGCAAAAATTTGTAAATTTGCAGTTAGATACAAAGAAAATTATGAATAAGACGTTCAATATGTATTGCGACGAGAGTTGTCATATAGAGCACGACCACAAAGATTACATGTTTTTGGGGTCTATAAGTTGTGCCTATCCGCAAGTACGTCGTCACACTAAACGAATTGATGAATTAAAGAGACTCCATAATTTTTATGCAGAGATTAAATGGAGCAAGGTATCGAACTCAAAAATAAGATTTTATCTTGACTTGATAGACTATTTTTTTGATACAGATTTACGGTTTAGAGCTATTGGCATAAAGAAATCACAAATAAAGTGTGATGGAATAACATCATCCTATGATGATTTTTACTACAAAATGTACTATCAGTTACTTAATTACAAGATAAATACGATGTATCATTACAACGTGTATCTGGACATTAAGGATACGTTGAGTGCAGTTAAAGTGAGAAAATTGAAAGATATTTTGAATGTAAAATATGGAGTTTTCCGTAATGTTCAGAATATCTGTTCACATGAGAGTTTGCTTATGCAACTTACGGATTTTATCATGGGAGCGATTGCCTATTTTAACAATGATAAAAACCATGCCAATAAGGCAAAAGTTGCAATTATAGAGCGGATTAAGAAGCATCTTAATGCAAATTCGTTAGATGCTACCAATTATTCATCTAAACTGAATTTGTTCTTTATAACTTTGCAATAACCTATGCCTCTCAATTTAACGAAGAAATATAACGATTTACTCGACTTGTTGGGAATGCCTGAGAAGCAACGCACAGAATCGTTGCGAAGAATTTTCAATAGAGATATTGAAAATAATCCGGCATTTACTTTCAACGGAAAACCAATATATCCAACACCAATGGAAGATGGGGAAATTGCTATGGAGAACCTTTTCAATCATCTTACCCGTAAGGAGGTGGACAAAGATATTCACCATAGGGAATTTGATATAAGCCGTTCTCAAAGATTGCATTGGATTAAACATCACATTGAACAACGCAAGCCGGATAACATGCTTTACTTTTCAGTGGCTGAACCACGTGCTAACCGCACTTACATATATGACATTGATGAAAAATATGTAATCGTATTAGAGCCACAAAGAAGTGGAACAGCATATTACTTGCTTACAGCATATCATCTTGAAGGAAAAGATACAGCGAGAAATAAAATTATGAGTAAATACAATCGGCGTAGATTACCAAATATCCTATAAAAAAGCAAAAAACGCAGAGCTTCAAGGCTTGCGTTTTTCGATTTCCTTTCCTCAGATGAGGAATGAACTCTGGTGCAAAAGTACGAATTATTTGCGTACTTGCAAAATTTAAACGAAAAAATCATCTAAAAAATCTGCAAGATTATCACGGCTCTTTCATTTAAGGGTGCTATCATTGCTTTGATGAGTTCTTGTTTGCTTGCTTATGTGGTATGAAAATGAAAAAGTCGGCTTTGCGGGGAAAATACTCCGCTTGCTGTAATCAGCGGAGGAATAGTGTGCCGCCGGATTCTTTACGTTTTAAATGAAAGAGCCGTGGGGGGTGAACACGGTTTTTTTTGGGGGCGGTGAGTGGTGGGGTCGATAAAAATGATTATATTTGTGGGTGAGTTTATTAAAAAAATTTGATGATATGAATAGAATTTTATGTTTAGTGCTTTTGTTGGCGTTGCTGGTGGGGTGCAAGCCCTCGGTAGGCACATCGAGCGGAAGTGGCTCGGCGAAAGATGCCGATAGCGTGGCAACGCCGGCGGTGAGTGGCAAATTTGTGGATAGTACCACCTACGAGTTGTGTGGCAACGTCTACACTTGTGAGGGCAATTTCTCGCCTCAAGTCTACAATCCCGATGCCACCGGGGTGGTTACTTTCACGGCTTTCCCAAATTCATACGAAGAATTTGCCGACCTTTACGAAAACTTCTTGGGCCACTCGCCTCAGGGCACTGCCGCTTTGGCAACGATGGCGATGGAGCTTTATTTTCGTGATGTGACAGTGGGGGAGAAGTGTGTGGATTTGATTTGCAGCAAGGGCTGTGCGCCGCAAATGAAGCGCGGAGTGCTCGATAAGGTGCGCGCTTGGCAAAGCCACGACAGTTACGGTCAGCGCTATCTGCCGTCTGCCGTGCTCAAGGGCGCTTCGCCGGAGAATGGCTATCAGCCCCAAAAGCCCTACACCATAGAAATGAAAGCCAGCGTGAACAAGCACGAAAAGATACAAATCAGCGGCAACGGAGTGTGCCTGTTTCTATATGTATTGGGCGAAGGTTGGGACGGCGGCAAGCGCAGTGTGCACGTGTTTCTGCCCGAAGGCGGCGATCGCTATCAGATTTGGTCGGCATCGTCGCTCTATATGCAGTGCAAAAATCTAATTCATAATTCATAATTCATAATTCATAATTCATAATGCATAATTCATAATTGACGGCGGCTAATGGCTAACGGCTAAAGGCTCCCGGCTTAAAAATTATATATATGAAAGGAATAGTGATGATGGCTTTGGTGGCCATGGGATTGATGATGGGCTCGTGCAGTAAGGGTGCGGGCAGTGTGAGTGAAGAAACCGGCGAAGCGGCTTCGGCTGCAGAACCGGGGTTTGAAAATGGCGTGACCTACGAGAATCCCGCCATGGGGTTCAGTGTGCAGTTGCCACAAGGATTCAGTGCGCAAAACGATGACCGGCAGATGGAAGCGGAGCGCGGCGGCAAGGTGTATGTGTGCAGCGGTAAGTTGGTGGATATGCAAGCCTTCGACAAAAGTGCCACCGAACTCACCCCCGAAGAAATGGTGAGTGGCGAAATTGAAGTTGCTACAGCGTCGGGCGAGGTGCTCGAAAAGAAGGTGGAAGGCGCCAAGGGAATGGCAAAGGTGAAGGATGAGTTTGGCTATCGTGCTTTCTATGTTCAAGTGAGCCCCGCCAAAATGGAATATTGCATCGCATTCACCTATCCTTTAGACCAAAAGCAGGCCTTCGATACGGAGGTGGATAAAATCGCTCAATCGCTGAAAGTGACAAAATAATTCAATAGAGATGAAACGCATTTTTTTAACTCTTTTGATAGCTGTGGCGGCGATGTGTGCCACGGCAGATGCCCAGGTGTTTCGCGATAGGGCAGGAGCGTATGTGGGAAAAATTGATGCCGACGGCACCGTGCGCAATCGGCAGGGCGCCTCTGTGGGCAAAATCGACAGCGATGGGGCGGTGCGCAACCGGCAGGGTTCGCGCATCGGCAGGATTCACTCCGATGGGGTGATTCGCGATGGTATGGGCGCATATATGGGCAAAATTGAGTCCGACGGCACCCTGCGCAATCGGCAAGGCGTGTATAAAGGACAAGTGCTTCCCGATGGCACGGTGCGCGACCGCTCCGGCGCCTACAAAGGCAAATTTGAAGGCGGCGTGAAGCAGCAATATGCCGCAGCTGTGCTCTTCTTCAGCCTACTGTTTTAGGTATCCGGGGGAGCTTTTAGCTCCGTTTTGCTCAACGATCTATTCGTCTAAAGATGGAAATGTGGCTACACCTCAGAAAGCTTCAAGAGAACTTGATTCTCCGTTCGATTTGCACAAATATTCGCCCAACGAATTATAGCAGATTGAAAAGTAACAAAAAAAATGAGCCGTTGGTAAAACATACCAAGCGGCTCAAATTATTAGTCCATTTCTATTATAACTGAACGCTCTAACACGGCTTCAAGTGGGACTCCGTTAATTGACAGTTCTGACCAAATTTCAGATGGGTCCTCAAATGTCTGTAGGATTTCACCTTGAGAAGCTGTTGTTGGACCTAAATCTGAGTCTGCTTTGGTTAGTTCGCACTCTCCATCCCAGTTGGGATTCGGCTTGATTCTGACAAATTCCACCGGTGTATGTTCCGTTTTAATTGTATAGAAGTTTCTATCATCCAACCAATAGAATAGTATATTAAGACCAACGTCTTCTACAAAGTAACGGAAAATATATTCGGAGTAGTCAGACCTTGCATCCTTTTTCGATGCATCGTTCCAGCCCAAGTCATCTTCATAGAGATTACGGTCACCATTGTTCCCGACTCTCCAAAAGTTTTTAACTAAAATTTTTCTGTCCATGATGTTATTACTTTAAGTGAAAATTTTTTGCCAAATTCATTAAGCCCACTTTCATCCTGGCAGGGTGAGTTTTTGTTGGGGGCAATGGGGCGGCGGTGTTGCCTTCCAGCATCTCGCTGTAGCGAATTTGGTGTTGATACTCAGTGCCAACACGAGCAATTTGCAGTCATTACGTCGCTCCTTTGAGCGACCGAACTTAGCTTTTCTGCTATTGCGCTTGGCACCTTCGAAGTATAAATTGGTAAGGTCGAAGAGGATGATGCGGTTTTGCAGATGGAACAGCGTGTCCACTTAGCCACACAGATAGCGTTCAATTTTTGGCTTGATTTCTAAGAATTTATCAGCCACTTGATACAGCGAATTGAAGCCACCCCGCGCCATTGCGATTTTTAAAGCGGTCGGTCAGCGCATAATCGATGCGACGCAACTGAAGCGCATCCAGCTGAGGCATAAACCTCACATTGAGTACAATCAGCGAATGCACATTGCCACGCACATCACGATACGACTCCTTCAACCGAT
>JBJECV010000125.1:0-8555 GCA_051871435.1 Sodaliphilus sp.
CGATGGTACTGCGAAAGTGGGAGAGTAGGTAACCGCCCCCTAACGAGAGCGACTGAAAATTTTTTCAGCCGCTCTTTTTAATTTAACTTTTAAAAAATTTTTCTTTATTTTTTTTCGTTCATAATTTTTTAAATTTTAATTTTTCTGAATTTTTAAATTTTCTTGCCTATGTAACAAACCGGATTTTCTTCAAAATTTTTTTTCAAAATAAAGCGAAATATAAAATTTGTATTTTCATAGTAAATTTAGATGTTCATGCCACGGCGTGAACTTTTTTCGTTTTATACAATTATTTTTTAAATTTTTCTGAGACCGCGCTTTTTAAAATAAATCACGGCTCAAAATTATTTTCTCTAATTTCAAAATTTTATTAAAATGAAAACTTACATCAAATTTTTGGCTTTTGCAATGGTAGCCATTGTGAGCCTTTCTTTTGCATCGTGCAGCGACGACGATTCCGACAGCCCTTATTCTTCTGATATTGTGGGCACCTGGAAACTCACTGAAGTGAAAACCTCCGCCTCAGGGTCATACATTTCTTGGCCTTTTGAAGCCACCTATGCCTCCTTTAATTCCGATGGCACCTACTATGGCCGCGGCTATTTCGGTTATGGTTCCGGCACTTGGAAGTTGAAAGGCAACACTGTGACCACCTATGTGGATGGTGAGCTGTTTTTCACGTATGAAATCATCTCCGTATCAGGCTCTAATGCCGAATTAAAAATGAGTATGGAGGGTGAATCCATCTGGATCAAATGCAAAAAGCAATAGCTTATTATTCTCCTCTAACGACAATCACATTTCGCTCATAATTAGCATGGTAGTCCATTTCACTATACCATGAATTTCCGGGGTGGCATTGCACTATAGCTTTGCCACCCCTTTTTCGCTTTCATACAGAATAGAAAAGAGGCAACGCCGATGGGCGCTGCCTCTTTAGCCTTTAGAGATTTACTCAAAAGATTACTTACGGATACCGAGTTCTTTCTTAGAGATGATAGCACGATAGCGGTTGATGTCTTTGCGCATCAAGTAATCCAGCAAACGACGACGCTTACCTACGAGCATCTTCAATGAGCGTTGAGTGTTATAATCTTTCTTGTTGACCTTCAAGTGTTCGGTCAAGTGGGCAATACGAACCGAGAATAATGCAATCTGGGCCTCGGGAGATCCAGTATCAGTATTGCTTTTGCCGTATGTGCCAAAGATTTCTTTCTTTTTCTCTGAATCTAAGTACATTCTTTAAAAAATTAAAAAATTTATATTGTTATTAAAAATTGCGGTGCAAATTTACTACTTTTTCCCTTAATATCAAAACTTTTAAGCATTTAATTCACATAATTTTCTCAGCATTTGCTCCTTTTTCTCAAAATACTTACTTTTGCATTATGAAACGTGCTGTGTGGATATTGTTTTTCGCCTTATGTTGCCACCCGGGCATTGCCTCGGTGGTGTGTAAGGATAGCTTGCAAACCGCCGATTTGCTCTTTGTGGTGAATGCTCAAGGCAATGCTATCACCAGCGTGACCGAAGGCTATGAGCAATTGCCCATCGACCATGTGGCCATCTTTTATCGCGACTCGTTGGGGCTTTCGCCCTGCGTGGTTCAAGCCGATTATCAGGGTGTGAGAGTATGTTCTCTCGCTGATTTTATTGCTGATTCAGAATCCGCTTCTTATAAATTAGTGGTGGGTAGGGTGATGGTGCCTTTCCTTCCCCGGCGCTCGGTGGAGAATGCGCTTTCGCATGTGGGCAAGCCCTACGACTTCTATTTTATGCCCGACGACAAAGAAATGTATTGTAGCGAATTGGTGCAAAAATGCTATGTAAGCACTTCGGGCGATTTACTCTTCTCCACCATTCCTATGACCTTTTGCAATGCCACCGGCCAGGTGCCCGATTATTGGGTGAAGCATTACCAAAAGAGGGGTATCCCCATTCCGGAAGGTGCTCCCGGCACTAATCCTGGCGAATTGTCGCGCCGCCCACAAGTGAGGATTTTGGGTGAGTTGAGACCGTGATTTTCTCTTTGCACAATTCATTAAGGAATGTTTACCCCAAGTGTGAATATTATTAAATTTTGTGTCGGTTAAGTTTTTCAATATGAATTTGTTTTAAAAATAGGTGAATAATACCCTAATTTTAATCCGAAAGTCGCATTTTTTTTGTACCTTTGTGTGATTGTACTACTGCATTGAATATATGAAGCAAGCTCTTTTCATAATTATGTTGTTGATATCTATGTGTGTGGGCGATATAGCACATGCACAGATGCAATGGCGAGAGGTTCAGCATAGAGTACAAAGCAAGAGTTTAGTGGACCCTGCTCAAACCGACGGCGTGGAGATTTTCGGTAAAGACGGCGTGATTACCATCCGCACCCAGCGCCGCGTGACAGTGCGCGTGTTCACCATACTTGGACAACTTGTGTCGCAATCCACCCTGAATGTAGGTAGCTATGAGCTGAAAGTGGGATTGCGAGGTGTGTTTATTGTAAAGATAGGAAATATCACCCAAAAAGTGGCATTGTAACATTCGTTTCTTCGTTGAAAGGAAATGGTGCAGTTGCTTCAATTGGGGGAGTGTAAATATTTTAGAGATTTTTATAAAACAACTATATCTGAATGAAAAGTAAAGCAAATGTTGATTGGGGGTCGCTCCCGTTCGGGTATTATAAAACCGACTACAATGTTCGCGCTTCTTTCGTAGATGGAAAGTGGAGCGATTACGAGGTTTTCGATTCAGAATACATTAATATCCACATGGCTGCCACCTGCTTGCACTATGGTCAGGAAATTTTTGAAGGTATGAAAGCCTTTGAAGGTGTGGATGGTGTGGTGCGATTGTTTCGCCCGGAAGAAAATTTGAAGCGCATCCAAGACAGCGCACGCGGACTGCTGATGGAACCCATACCTTCCAAACTGTTTTTGGATATGGTGAAAGAAGTGGTGAAGCTCAACCAGAGATTTATTCCCCCTTGCGAAACAGGTAGCTCGTTCTACGTTCGCCCGGTGGAAATCGGTATCACTCCCAGAGTGGGTGTGCAAGCCTCTTTAGATTATCAAATGATTATTTTCGGTTCTCCTGTGGGGCCGTATTTCAAAACGGGATTCCAACCCACCAAGGTGGCGATTTTCCGTGAATACGACCGCGTGGCACCCTGTGGCACAGGTCGCTTTAAAACCGGAGGTAACTATGCCGGAGGTTTGAAAGCCACAGCCAGGGCACGTGCTATGGGCTATTCTGCCGTGCTTTTCCTCGACCCGAAAGAAAAACTCTACTTAGACGAATGTGGCCCCGCCAACTTCTTTGCCATTAAGGGCGACACCTATATCACCCCCGCTTCCAATTCCATTTTGCCATCTATCACCAATATGAGTTTGCAGCAAATTGCTAAAGACTTGGGTCTGAAGGTGGAATGTCGCCCCATTCCGGTGGAAGAATTGGCAGAGATGGACGAGGCTTCGGAGTGTGGCACTGCTGCCGTGTGCACGCCAATCAGCGAAATTTTCGACTACGACAACAATAAAACATATATCATAGCCAAAGATGGCAAACCGGGACCAATTACCACCCAGCTCTATAAGCGCTTGCAAGCCATTCAAAAGGGTGAATATCCCGACCATCACGGCTGGCTTACCGTAGTGGATTTATAATTTACATCAGCATCAAGAAGGCGGATTCAGTCTCGTTTCCGCCTTTCATTTTTTTTTTGTATGATCAACTATCTTTCCATTATCTCCGAATTCTATAAAGAGGGCGAGCCCGACCACCACATCTTGCTTACACATTCCACCCAAGTGGCGAAGCTCACTCAGCAGTTGTGTAGCCGGTTTCGTGCCAATGGCGGCGAAATTGATGCCGACTTTGCCTTCGAGGCAGCGATGCTACACGACATTGGCATTTGTCACACCAATGCCCCCGGCATTTATTGCTTTGGCAAAGAACCCTACATCAAGCACGGCATATTGGGCCGACAAATGCTTGAGCAAAAGGGACTTTACAGGCATGCCTTGGTGTGCGAGCGTCACACCGGAGCAGGCATATCATTAGCAGATATCCAAGCGCAGCATTTAGATTTGCCACATCGCGATATGCTACCCATCAGCTTGGAAGAAAAGGTGGTGTGCTATGCCGACAAATTCTTTAGCAAATCCCGAATCTCCGAGTATAAAACACCGGATAGGGCGCGAACCTCGTTGGCAAAATTCGGCGAAGACACCCTTGTTCGCTTCAACGAATTAATTCAGCTATTTGGCGAGCCCGACTTTAGTGAATTTGAAAACGAACTGCGGTAATTGCTGCTTTTTTTGCAGTTGGAGCCACCAAACTTTCACAAATTATGTGAAAGGAACGAATTTCTCTTATCGAATTGTGGGTTGGATGCGCAGAAATGCTTAATTTTGTACGATATTTGCATAGCTACGCTAAATTGAAACATCACTATATTCTCATATCGGCCATTCTTATTCTGGTGTCATTGATTCCGGGCTACTCCCTTAATCGTTTGATGGCTCAGGCAAATCCAGCACAGAATCTGGCTCCAGCCATCGATTCTTTAGCCGGAGTGAAGCCTGAAGATAAACAAGCTGTGCCCTCCGACACTTCTCGCTTCAAGAAGGAGCGTGTGGACCTCGACTATGTGGTGAACTTTTCTGCCAAAGACTCTATCGTGATGTATGGCAAAAACAATGCGCGCATGTTTGGCAACGGCGACATCACCTACGGCGGCATCCAGCTCACCGCTTCGCGCCTGAATATGGATATGGCCAAGAGCGAAGTGTATGCCATCGGCGCCATCGACACCACCGGCGAAGTGGCAGGCAACCCCGTGTTTAAAGACAAAAGCGGCACCTACGAGGCAAAAACCATGACCTACAATTTCAAAACTGAAAAAGGCTTGATTACCGACGTGGTGACCGAACAAGGCGAAGGCTTCCTCACCGGCGGCATCACCAAAAAAGTGGGCGTGGAAGATTTCTACATCAAAAATGCCAAGTACACCACTTGCGACAATCACGAGAATCCCCACTTTTATTTCCAACTCACCAAAGGCAAAATCCGCCCCAAGAAAGATGTGGTGACCGGCCCGGCTTACCTCGTGCTCGAAGATTTGCCTCTTCCCATTGCCGTGCCCTTTGGCTTTTTCCCCTTCACGGAAAAATTCCATAGCGGTGTGTTGGTGCCCACCTTTGGTGAAGACTACAATCGCGGCTTCTTTTTGCGCAACGGCGGCTACTATTTTGCCCTAAGCGATTACGCCGACCTTGCCCTCACCGGCGAGCTCTATACCCGTGGAGGATGGGGACTTACGGCACAAAGCAACTATGCCAAGCGCTACAAATATCATGGCAATTTCAATATCAGCTATTTGGTGACCGTAAACGGCGAGAAAGGCGACATCGACTATTCTAAAATGAAGAACTTCCGCTTTCAGTGGACCCATTCGCAAGACCAGAAAGCCAATCCCAGTATGAGCTTTTCTGCCAGTGTAAACTTCGCCACCAGTGGATATTCGCGCAATAATCTCGACGATTATTATAGCAATAGTTTTACGGAAAACACCAAGAGCAGCACTGTGAACCTCACCTATCGCAGACCTGGCTCTAAATGGAGTTTCTCCACCACGGCAAGCGTGTCGCAACGCACCGCCGACTCCACTCTCTCGGTATCTTTCCCCAACCTCACCGTCACGATGAGCCAAACCGCGCCCTTCAAGCGGAAGAAAGCCGTGGGCGACGAGCGCTGGTACGAGAAAATCAAAATCTCCTATTCAGGTAAATTCCAAAACTCTCTCACCGCAAAGCAAGACGACTTTTTCAAAAAGAGCCTGGTGAAAGATTGGCGGAATGCGATGTCGCACACCGTGCCCATCAGCGCCACATTCAATGTGTTTAAATACCTGAATGTGACTCCCGCCATCACCATCAACGACCGAATGTACACCAACAAAATCCGTCAGCAATGGGATCCCAACCTCAACGGCGTGGTGCGCGATACCACCTACAATTTCTATAACGTGTTCGACTTCAACTTCTCGGTTTCGTTCAACACCAAGCTCTACGGATTTTTCAAACCCCTGAAAATTTTCGGCGATAAAGTGAATATGATTCGCCACGTAATCACCCCCAGTGTATCTTTCTCGGCAGCGCCCGATTTTAGCGCCCGCTTTTGGGGCTACTACGGACAATATGAGCGCGTGAATGCCGATGGCACCAAAGAGCCAGTGAAGTATTCCTACTTCAGCAACGGCTTGTATGGCAATGCACCCAGCGGTAAATCGGGCGTGATGTCGTTCAATATTTCCAACAACATTGAGGCTAAGGTGAAAAGCGATCAAGATAGCACCGGCTTTAAAAAGGTATCTATCATCGAAAACCTTACCCTAAGCCAAAGTTATAATTTCGCTGCCGACTCTTTGCGATGGAGCAACCTCAACACCTCCCTCATGCTCCGTCTCACCAAGGGTTTCAATCTTAACCTCAGCGCCACTTGGGACGTGTATAAATACGGTCTCAACCAATACGGTACCCCGGTGCGCATCAATAAGCTCCGCCTATTCCATGGCGGCGGATGGGGACGCTTGGCAAGCACCGGCACCTCGTTTAACTATACGTTCAACAACGAAACTTTCAAAAAACTCTTCGGAAAGGGCAAGAAAAACAGTAGTAGCACAGATAAAAGTGTGTTCGATAAGGATAAAGACCAAAACGCCAAAGACCCCAATAATCCCGACGACAATAAAGAAATGCCCGACAACTACGATGCCGACGGCTATATGAAATGGGATTTCCCGTGGAGCCTTACCTTCAACTATTCGCTCAATTACGGCTATGGCGAATTCGACTACAAGCGCATGGAATACAAGGGAAAATGGACCCAGAATTTGAGCCTTAACGGCAATGTGCGCCCCACCAAAAATTGGAGTTTATCTATGTCGGCAAGCTACAATTTCGACCTTCACAAAATCGCCTATATGAATTGCAGCATTTCACGCGAAATGCACTGCTTCACCATGAGTGCCAGCTTTGTGCCTGTGGGTCCGTACAAAAGCTACAGTTTCCACATTGCAGTGAAATCTAGCATCCTCAGCGACGTGAAATACGACAAACGCTCCAGCTCAAGCAACGGCGTATCGTGGTATTAAAACGGCTGCGAAGCGGGCGGATAAGCGATTCACTTTTTCCATAACTGAGATGCAATTTTGTGAAATTCCACTTTGCCATCTATGTAATCGGCAAATGTTTCTACAGCGGATTTGCCGTTAGGCAAATGGCAACTGCCGCATCCTCCGCAAGCGGGCGCCTTGCAGTGGAAACGCTCCACCACAAATTCCTTACGCTCCTGCGCATTCGAGAAATGAATTTTTGGCGCTATCATATTCTATTGATGAGCTTTGCAAACCGGTAGTTTGCGAAACGATTATGCTGATTGAAGTTTACTTAAGTTTCGGAAGTAAATGAAGGGTTTTGCAGCGGTGTAACCATCACTTTGCTCATCGCGAGCAATGACTATCGTCTTAACTTCCAGCGAGCGATAACTTCTTTAACTTCTTGACTTCCAAAGATAAATACTTTCTAAACTTTAGAAGTTTATTTCACGTAGCCCGGAGCCGGCAGGTGCATGCCCCACATAATGAGGTGCTGTCGGCGGGCATCATTCAAAATGCGGATGCGCGATTCGCGCGCCGCTTGAGAATCCATATCGTAGGAAGGTCCGTATTCGGGATGCTTTAGTTGGAGCGCGGCACCGTGAATGAGGTCGCCAATCACCAAAATGCTATCCACTTTAAACACTGTGTGCCCCGGCGTGTGTCCGTAGGCGGCAATACTCTCCACACCACCGCGCAAAGTGTCGCCGGCTTCAAAAAGGTGGAGATGTGCACTGTAGGCTGATAGCACGGCATTGGGCAATTTCCCGGCATCGCCATTCATCGCTTTCCAAGCCTCAGCTTCCACGCGATTGATATAGATATCGGCATTGGGAAATGTGGGTTTGCCATCTTTGAGCAGTCCACCAATGTGGTCGGGATGCATGTGAGTGATATAAATGAGCGAGAGCGATTCTGGCGTGATGCCTTCCTCTTGGAGTTTGGGTAAAAGTTGACTAAAAGGAGCCCCAAGTCCCGCATCAATCAAAATGGTTTCCCCACCGCTGCGTAGCAACACACAGCTCACGCTCGAAGGCACGCCCTCTTGCAAATGGAGCGCATCCCATAAAGAGTCGGGCACATCGGCATAGAGTTGATGAGGTTGGAGTGTGGGGGTGGGTTTATCGGCAATCCACGTAACGGAGGCTGACTTTGCATACACAGGGTTCGCCGATTTCTTCTCGGCACAAGCGGCTATCCAAAGCACACTAATGGCAATAATAATTATTTTTTTCATCTCATTTTGTAGTAGTTTAAGATTCCTGCATCAGAATCAAAAGCACTTATCACCTCAAAGTTACGAAAAATAATTGAATATTCAAGTTTCGCAAGTGAAAAATGGGATTGAAGATTCACGGCTCTTTCATTTAAAAAATGCCTTGTAATTCAAATTTTTTTAGTATTT
>JBJECV010000126.1:0-8554 GCA_051871435.1 Sodaliphilus sp.
TCGGTGGCAGGTGTGAATGTGCAAACCCTATTGCGCCAGCGCTTCATCGCAGCCGACGGCGTGCACCTTACCGGCGACAAAGCCATAGGCGGAGAGATAGAAAATGGTGTGTTGAAAAGCATCACCACAGAAAATCTTATCGACACCCGCTTGGAAGCCGACCATTTCATCCTCGCCACAGGCTCCTTCATGAGCGGCGGATTAGACAGCAACTACGAAGCGGTGTGTGAAACCGTGTTCGGCCTCGACGTAGATGCCCTGCAAGCGCCCTCCGAACGAGTGAAATTCAACATTTTTGAAGCCCAACCCTATATGGAATTTGGCGTGAGCACCACCGAGCAGCTCCAAGTGAAAAAAGGCGGGCAAGTGATTACCAACTGTTACGCAGTGGGCTCAGTGCTCAGCGGCGCCAACCGAGTGAAACAAGCATCCGGCACCGGCATCTCCATGCTCACAGCCCTGCAAGTAGTGAAACATATATTAAAAAAATAAACCGATATGGCAGACTTACAAATCAATAGCGAAAGCGTTTTCAATTTTGAGCAATGTTTGAAATGCTCAGTTTGTACGGTGTATTGCCCGGTTTCGGCAGTAAATCCGGAGTATCCCGGTCCAAAACAGGCGGGTCCGGATGGCGAGCGTTATCGCCTGAAAAGTCCGGTATTTTTCGATGAAAATCTCAAAAAGTGCTTGAATTGCAAGCGCTGCGAAGTGTCGTGTCCGCAAAATGTGAAAGTGGGCGACATCATTCAAAAAGCGCGTATGAAATATAGCTCCCACAAGCCCGGTTTGCGCGACAGAATGCTCGCCAGCACCGATTTTGTGGGCACCATGGCCAACCGATTCGCCCCCATCGTGAACATCATGTTGGCGATGAAACTCACCAAAACCGTGATGCACGGCACCATCGGCGTGGACAAGCATCGCCAATTCCCCGCCTATAGTGCACAGCGCTTTGAAACGTGGTTTAAGCGCCACGCCAAGGCCGAACAAAGCCAATATCAAAAGCAGGTGAGCTATTTCCACGGCTGCTACGTGAACTATAATTTCCCAAAACTCGGACAAGATTTGGTGAAAATTATGAATGCCGTGGGCTATGGCGTGCAATTGCTCGACAAAGAAAAATGCTGCGGTGTGGCAAAGATAGCCAACGGACTCTACGACCAAGCCAAAAAGCACGGACAAATCAATATTGATTCCATCCGTAAGGCGAAAGAAGAGGGTAGGCCAACGCTCACCACCAGCTCCACTTGCTGCTTCACCATTCGTGATGAATATGAGCATATTTTGGAATTGCCGCAAGAGGATGTGCGCGAAAGCGTGACCCTCGCCACCCGTTTCCTCTATCAATTGCTCGACGAAGGCAAAATAAAACTCGCCTTCCGTCCCGACTATAAAAAGCACGTGGCTTACCACAGTGCCTGCCATATGGAGCGCATGGGATGGGTGATTTACAGCACCGAATTGCTTCGCCTCATTCCCGGCGTGAAGCTCACCATGCTCGATTCGCAATGCTGCGGCATTTCGGGCACCTACGGATTTAAGCGCGAAAACTACGAGGTGTCGCAAGCCATCGGCGCCCCGCTTTTCGAGCAAATCAAATCGCTGGCGCCCGATTGCGTGTCCACCGACTGCGAAACCTGCAAATGGCAGATTGAGATGTCGACAGGGGTGCCTGTAGAGAATCCTATCAGCATCATTGCCGACGCACTCGATGTGGAACTTACCAAACGTCTGAATGCAAATTAGTTAATTTTGTAATACGGGGTCGGCATCGCGCGGGATGCTGTGGTGTCGACCATTTTTTTAAATCCCACCGCATTGCAAATTGGTAGATAAAAGCATCCCGATTGTAGAAAAATTTTTACAGACTGCAAAATTTTTTGTAACTTCAACCATTCAAAAATCATTAAACAACTATTTTATAAAAAAAACGGAAAAATTATGGCAAGTTTTTTAGCTCCTCCTGCTCATAAACCTGTATTGAAAACCGGTCCTGAAGCTGATGCCCGCTATCGCGCATTGCGCTGGCAAGTGTTTATCGGTATTTTTATTGGCTATGCCGGCTTCTACATTGTGAGAAAGAACTTTTCTATGGCCATCCCCATGCTCGAGCCACTCGGCTTTGGCAAGGGAGAATTGGGTATTGTATTGTCGATGAACGCTATTGCCTACGGATTCTCGAAATTCGTGATGGCAAGTATCTCCGACCGCTCCAATGCTCAGCGCTTCTTGCCTCTTGGCTTGATTTGTGCTGCTGTGTCGATGCTCTTTATGATTGTGCCCGTGCAGTGGCTCGGCGCCGAGCAAAAGAGTATGGCCATATTGCTGATGGCAGTGCTCAACTTCCTTGTGGGGTGGTTTAATGGTATGGGTTGGCCTCCGTGCGGCCGTGTGATGACCCACTGGTTCTCCATTAAAGAACGTGGCACATGGATGAGTTTCTGGAATTGCGCTCACAATGTGGGTGGTGCCTTGGTGGGACCGATGGCGGTGTATGGCGCCTTGTGGTTCGGCTCTTGGTTCTATGGCGCCAACGAGCAAATGTACTTCCTCATCGGCACTTATGCCTTCCCCGCTGCCGTGGCAGTGTTCGTGGCAATTGTGGCTTACTTACTGATTCGCGACACTCCGCAATCGTGCGGACTTCCCTCCATTGAAGAATGGAGCGGCCATGCCTCCAAAAATTATAGCAAAAATGATGAAAAGGCGCTTTCGGTGTCACAAATTTTCCGCACCGTGCTCAGCAACAAGCTCCTTTGGTACATTGCTTTTGCCAATGCGTTCGTGTATATGGTGCGCTACGGATGCCTCGACTGGGCGCCCACCATTCTGAAAGACCAAGGCGTAGACCTCAAAGATGCCGGTTGGGCTTATTTCGCCTACGAAATTGCAGCCATTCCCGGCACCATTTTCTGCGGCTGGCTCAGCGATAAGGTGTTCCAAGGCCGTCGTGCATTGCCCACCATCATCTTTATGGCGCTCGTGGCAGTGGCGATTGTGGTTTACTGGCAATTCTTCAACAATTTCTACGTGGTAGTTGGATGCTTAATCGCCATCGGCTTCTTGATTTACGGACCGGTGATGCTCATTGGTGTGCAAGCCCTCGACCTCGCACCCAAGAATGCAGCCGGCACAGCAGCCGGATTGACCGGCTTCATGGGCTATGTGCTTGGTACGGCAGTGCTTGCCAACGTGGTGATTGGTTATGTGGCAGAACATGCAGGCTGGGATTGGACCTTCATCCTCTTGCTCGGTGCTTGTGCCCTGTCGGTGCTCTTTATGGCACTCACCTATAAAGAAGAAAAATATCTTGCAGCTCAAAAATAGCGATTCCCTGACCATAAACATAACTCTATAAACTGATTGACTATGACAAAAGAAGATGTTTACGCCTCGTTAGGCGGACAGAGGAAAAAATTTTTGCACTGGCAATGGCGCATCATCCTCGTTACGATGATTGGCTATGCAGTGTTCTATTTCGTGAGAAAGAATATGTCGGTGGCGATGCCGGGCATCACTGCTGAATATGGCGTAACCAACAAGAGTTTCGGTTGGATTATCTTCGCCGGTTCGCTGGTGTATGGCTTTTCGCGCTTCATCAATGGCTATGTAGTAGACCGATTGAAAGGTCGTGTGGTGATGGCAGGCGGTTTGCTCCTGTGTGCCCTTTCCAACTTCCTCTTTGGCTATGGCGTGAATTTGAGCGCTTTGTTCACCGGTGTGAACCAAGGCCCCGACTTCGTGAATATGTTCATCATGGTGATGGGTGCCACCATCATCCTCAACCAATATTTCCAAGGTATGGGTTATCCTCCATGCGCCCGCATTCTTCCCCACTGGATTCATCCCAGCCAGTTGGCAACCAAAATGAGTATTTGGAACTGCTCCCACTCTATTGGCGCTGCACTCGCTGTGGTGGCTTGTGGCTACATTATGGGCACGATGGGTACGGATATGTCGCAAGCCGACGGCGTGGTGAATACCATCATTAAAAACCTCACCGACAATGGTGTAGACAAAGCAAAAGCAGTGGAACAAGCAGCCACCTATGCTGCCCACATCGGCGCATGGCAATGGTGCTTCTATGCTCCCGCTTGCTTAGCAGTGGTGACGGCTGTGTTTGTGTTCCTCGGCCTTCGCGATGAGCCTAAAGAAGTGGGCTTGCCCGACCTTCCCGACACCGGGTTGGGTGGCTTGAGCGAAAACAAAAAGAGCGCCAAGGCTCGTAAAAAATTTGAATTGGAAATGGTGTGGAAAAACCGTTGGGTTTGGACCTTCTGCATTGCCAACCTCTTTGTGTATGTGGTGCGTATGGGCGTGCTCGACTGGGGCCCCAAATTCTTGACCGAAGCGCGTGGTCTCGACATCAAGAGTGCCACCTGGACCACTGCGGCATTCGAAATTGCCGGTATCGTGGGCACGCTGTTTGCCGGCTGGGCCACCGACCACATTTTCAAAGGCAAAGGCCATCGCATGTGTGTGTGCTGCATGGCAGGCGCCGCCTTGTTTATGACCATATTCCGCTTCTTGCCCGCCGACTGTGGTATCACCCTCACAGCATTGGTGCTCGTGGGTGCAGGTTTCTGCATCTATGGTCCGCAAGCCCTCATCGGCATTGAGCTCGGCAACCAAGCCACCAAAGAGGCTTCGGCACGTGCCAACGGTATTGCCGGCATCCTCGGCTACCTCGGTTCCGGTTTGAGCGGTTTGCTCGTGGGCTATGTGGCAGACGCTTTCGGATGGACTCGCGTGTTTGAAACCATCATTGTGGTAGCCATCATCGGTATGATTGTGCTCATCACCATGTGGGCAGCTCCGCGCGACGGTTACGAACGTGCCGCCAACATTAAATACGACGAAGAAGCAAAACTGTAATATACGTTCAGAAAGGTGATGCGGCGCTTGCCGCAGTCACCTTTCTTACTTCTATCGCTCTTCACACATTAATTATAATAATATGGAATTTAATAAATACGTATCTCCATTAGGCGAAGAAAAATTGATGGAAGCGCTTGCCAAAATCAAGCACGTGGCATTGGATATGGATGGCACCATTTACATGGGCTCCACCTTGTTTCCCTACACCATCAAATTTCTCGACACCCTCACTGCCCATGGCATCAGCTATTCGTTTCTCACCAATAATCCCACCAAAAGCCACAAGGATTATTTGCTGAAACTCGAAAAATTGGGCATCCATGCCACCGACGAACAAATGTACACCTCCTCGTTGGCAACCATCGACTACATCCGCCAGCATCATCCCGAAGCCAAGCGCCTCTTCACCCTCGGCACCCCGAGCATGCAAGAAGAATTTGTGAAAGCCGGCTTCGAGCTGTGTGCCGACGACCCTGCCGACCGCCCCGACTTGCTGGTGGTGGCTTTCGACACCACGCTCCAGTATTCGCGCCTGTGCCGTGCCACTTGGTGGGCTTCCAAACCCGAGATTCCCTACATTGCCACCAACCCCGACTGGGTGTGTCCCACCGACCAAGAGGTGATTTTGGTGGACTGCGGCTCCATTTGCAAAGCCATAGAAGGAGCGTGCAAGCGCAAGCCCGATGTGGTGATAGGCAAGCCCAACCCCAATATGCTTTATTGCATTCGCGACAAATACGGCTACCAAAGCGATGAACTCGCCATGGTGGGCGACCGCATCTACACCGATGTGGCTACCGCACAAAATGCCGGCTCACTCGGTGTGCTCGTCCTTAGTGGCGAAACCACACTCGAAACAGCCCTTGCCAACGACCCCAACCCCGATTTAACGGCCGAAAATATCGAGGTTTTGGGCGAATTGCTCATTAAATCACGCAAAAAGTAAAAATTTTTGCTAAAATTCCTTTCGTTTTGAAATTTTGTTTGTATATTTGCGAAAACAATTGGGTTGCGCTTTTGAAACCATCCCAATTCAAAAGCAAAACCAACTACTCAAAAACTAATTATCATAAAGCAAAACGTAGACGATATACACAATTTACTAACTTAATTAATACTATTCTACTAACTAAATTCTTTTAATTATGAAGAAATCTATTTTTACTATTCTTAGTTGTGCACTTCTCGCTGCACCTACTATGATGGCAGAAGAAGCAGTTGCTAATGAAGCTAATGCTGCTCAACCCGTGGCTGAAGCAGTGGCAGAACCCGCTGCAGAACCTCAATGCGACCTTGGCGACCTTTTGAAAAAAATGCCTGTGAAACTCTCCGGTTACTTGCAAACAGGTTGGAACTTCGTGGCTAACGAAAACAGCTCCAAGAATTCTTCTTCTTTCCAAGCAAAACGTTTGCGCTTGATCGTTGACGGTAAAGTGAGTGAAAGCGTTGACTTCCGTTTGCAAATCGAAGCCTTCAATGGTATCGCCGGTTCTACCAACGGTAATGGTCAAAAGAACATCCAAGTGATGGACGCGTTCGCAACTTGGAAAATCTGTCCTGAATTCAAAGTTCGCGCCGGTCAATTCTACACCCCGCTCGGCTATGAAAACTACGACATTTCTCCCGCCACTTTGGAAACTGTGGACTTCTCCAACATCGTTTACCGCATTGCTTGCCGCAACCCCTATTCCTACAACTTTGTAGACTACGGTCGTGACCTCGGTGTGATGATTATTGGTGACATCGACAAATACTTCCACTACGACTTCGCCGTGACCAACGGTTCTATTCCTTGCAAAGACGACAACAACAAAACCAAAGACATCTATGCAAGCGTAACTATCAAGCCTTTCAAGAACTTCAACGTGAAAGCTACTTACAACTGGGGTGAATACAATCCTCAAGCGCTCGCAGGTGGTACAGCTCCCGGCTTCACTGCAGAAGGTGTAGTGTCGAAGTACATGCCTATGAACCGCTTCGTGGCTGGTTTGTGGTACAACGACCCAACCGGTTTGGACTTCCGCGCTGAATACGGCTTCATGAAATCGAAGAAAAACGACGTGAAATACGTTGACGAACAAGGTGCATACGTGCTCCTCGGCTACCACGCAGGAAAATTCTTGCCCATCGTGCGCTGGGATATGTACAAAGACAAAATCAACGATCTCACTACCAACAACTACAACCGCATCCTCGCAGGTGTAACTTACCAACTCTTCAAGAATGTGAAGATCCAACTCAACTATGGTCACTACATGTATGAGAAAGACGTGAAAGATGCTAACCCGGCTCGCTCTACCGACCAAATCCAACTCATGGGTCTCTTCAAATTCTAATCAACAAAGAGATTTTGGCTTTTAACCAAACAAAATACTTAAAAACAATTTCATTAACCAAAAAACTAAAGAAATTATTATGAAAAAATTAATGATTCTCTTGGCTGTTTGCTCTTTTGGATTGGCAAACGCTCAACACCTCGGTACTGAATACCGTTTGAAAAAAGTGGTTGAAGTTCCCGGTCGTCAAGGTATCGCTGCCGACAAAGACTACTTCTATGTGTCTGACACTCGCGGCTTGTACAAATACGACCACAACTGGAATCTCGTGAAAAAGCGTGTTCAAACCAAGGACAAAGACGGTAAGTTTATCGACCCATTGTTCAATAACCCCGATCCTGCAAAGGGTGGTGCTAACCACTTCGGCGACATCGACGTGTATGATGGCAAGATTTACACAGGTAATGAATACTTCAACCTCGGCCGTGGTGTGAATATCTCTGTAGACATCTACGATGCTAACACTTTGCAATATTTGGAAAGCATTCCTTGGCGTCCTGAATCCGGACAAGTGGAAGTATCAGGCGTGGCAGTAGACCGCGAACGCAACCTCGTATGGCTCTCCGACTGGGTAGACAGCCGCTACGTGTATGCTTACAGCCTCGAAACCAAGCAATACTACACCAAGGTGCAATGCCGCCCCGAGCCCTACTGGTGCCAAGGTATCTTCATCGTGGATGGTACTATGCTCCTCGCTGCTGACGATGGTGAATCTACTTACCACATCGCCGACAACGTGTACAAGATGGACATCACCGGCGCTCCTTACACCGGCCTCGTGCAAGGCACAGAACCCGTGAAGGATACTCCTTGGTCAGTGAAGACCGACAAGGCAGGTAAGGTGGTGAAACGTACAGGCGAAATCGCAGGTGGCGCTATGGGTGGCCGCGTGGAATTGCTCCGCGAAATGACCGACTTCCGCCGTGCAGGTGAAATTGAAGGTCTGTGCATCGACCCCGTTACCGACGACCTCCTCGTTCTCAACAACCGTGGTACTCAAATCATCCTCGGTATGAGCCAAGGCCCGTTTGCTAACGAAGGCTACACCAAGGAAATCCACGAAGTATATATCTACGAAAAAGTAAAATAATTCGTGATGAATTATTGCTAACAGGTAATACTTGAATAATTTGTGCCTCCGACCACATCCCCGTGGCCGGAGGCTTTTCATTTGCTGCAAATCAAAAAAAGCAAAGAAACAAAAATCTCATCAAAAGAATTACGGCACGGTAGAAAAACAGGGATCAGTAGAAATAGTGTGGGGGGCAACCACACTAAAGCAGGCGAAAACGCCAACCGCCGTCGGAGACGGCTTATTGTGGTTAACTCCATGCAAG
>JBJECV010000127.1:0-8547 GCA_051871435.1 Sodaliphilus sp.
CCAAAAGTATACCGGCATCCTGCAATATGAATTGGAATGTGAAATGGTGTTTCTCTACCTTGTGTTGGGGCAGAAAGAAAAGGCTATGGCATTGTGGGAGAATGAGCCGCTCCGGAAATATGCCGAAAATCTGAAATCTTGCTCCACCGCAAAATGGCGACTGATGTGGGCATTGGCAAAATATGAAGAGTGCGATGAAGCCAAAGCACAGCAAATTTTCACCCATATCAAAACCCATGCATCCGAGTTTTTGATGACAGGCGAAGTGAAATCCGACATCGCCATCATCACCCACCTCACCACCCATCCGGCAAATTCAATTCCAGACACAGATGAGGTACACTGAATTTAGTAGACACCAAACAGCGCCATTTCTTTCACGCCGGCAATGTGGTGCTCTCTTTTGGAATTGCAGATGCAAAAACGAACTAAAAATGTTAAATTTTCGTACAGGAGGGACAGTCCCCGTTGTACGAAAATGAGGATTTAAGGTAGTGTGAGGCAGTTTGCCAAATTTAATATATGTTAAATTTTCCGAGGAGTAAAAAAGGATGACAGCCACAGCTTATCGGGTTTTAAATGAACAGGGCAGGAGCTCACGAACGGCGCACGAAGGGAATAATTGGTATTTTTTCCGGCGGAGAATTGCAGGTATATGGAGAGAAAATTGTAATTTTGTAGGTTGAAACGTTCAACGCAACTTTCTTAGATTCATTCATCAATTCAAAACATATTTTTTATGGCAAAGAAAGCACTTTTAATGATTCTTGATGGTTGGGGAATTGGTCCTCACACCGAGAGCAACGCAATTTGGAGCACCCCCACCCCCTATTGGGACAGTCTGATTGCCAACTATCCTAACAGCCGCTTGAAAGCATGCGGCGAAGATGTGGGCTTGCCCGACGGGCAGATGGGTAACAGCGAAGTGGGTCACCTCAATATCGGTGGCGGACGCATCGTGTATCAAGACTTGGTGAAAATCAATAAGTCGATTGCCGATGGCTCCATCCTCAACAACCCCGAAATCGTGAAGGCATACACCTACGCCAAGCAAACCGGCAAAGGCCTCCACATTATGGGCTTAACCTCCACCGGCGGCGTGCACAGCTCTTTAGACCACTTGTTTGCCCTTTGCGACATCGCTAAAAAATACGAACTCCAAAATGTGTATCTCCACTGCTTTATGGATGGCCGCGACACCGACCCCGAAAGCGGCAAGGGATTCATTGAAGATGTGGAAAAACACCTGGCTAAAAGTGCAGGCGTGATTGCCACCATCACCGGACGCTATTATGCCATGGACCGCGACAAACGCTGGGACCGCGTGAAATTGGCTTATGACCAACTCGTGAACGGCGAGGGACGCAAATCCGACAATATGGTGCAAGCCATGCAAGATTCGTATGATGAAGGCGTGACCGACGAATTTGTGAAACCCGTGGTGAATAGCACTGTGGACGGACGCATCAAGGAAGGCGATGTGGTGATTTTCTTCAACTATCGCAACGACCGCGCGAAAGAGCTCACACAAGTGCTCACTCAGCAAGATATGCCTGAGCAAGGAATGCACACCATCAAAGATTTGCAATTCTATTGCATGACTCCCTACGATGCGTCGTTCACCGGCGTGGGCATTCTCTATCCGAAGGAAAATGTGCAAAACACTCTTGCTGAATACATCTCAAGCAAGGGACTGAAGCAACTCCACATTGCTGAAACAGAAAAATATGCTCACGTAACCTTCTTCTTTAATGGCGGACGCGAAGAGCCATTTGAAGGCGAAGACCGCATTCTCGTACCCTCTCCCAAGGTGGCTACCTACGACCTCAAGCCCGAAATGAGTGCCTACGAGGTGAAAGATAAATTGGTGGCTGCCATTGGCGAACAAAAGTACGATTGGATTGTGGTGAACTATGCCAACGGCGACATGGTGGGACACACCGGCATCTACGAAGCTATTCAACAAGCTGTGGAAGCTATCGACGATTGCGTGAAGCAAACTGTGGAAGCCGCCAAAGCTGCCGACTACGAGGTGATTATCATTGCCGACCACGGCAATGCCGACAATGCCAAAAACCCCGACGGCACTGCCAACACCGCTCACTCGCTCAACGATGTGCCTTGCGTGTATGTAACCGCCAGCAAAGATGCAAAAATTCTTGACGGACGACTTGCCGACGTGGCTCCCACCATTCTCCAAATCATGGGCTTGCCACAACCTGCCGAAATGACCGGCAATCCGCTCATCGTGAAATAATTTTGCTCCAAGCATCACTATCATAAAGCTGTATGGCGTGCAACCACGCTATGCAGCTTTTTTAGCTGTTAGCCTTTAGCCGTCAGCTTTTAGCCTTTAGCTTTTTGCCGTCAGCCATTAGCTATAGGGGCTATAGCTATAAGCCCGAAGAACCACTGTGTGTATTTATTAAAAAAAAGTAAATTATGAGGTGGAATGTGGGGGAATTGGATAATTTTTTGTAAATTCGTGGGTGTATAGAAGTAACTGATTTTTTACTAAAAACCATACATCATTTATTATGACTGCTTTTAATAAGATTTTATTGCTTGCTTTGCTGGTGGCACTATCGGTGCCGGCTCCAAAAGCAGAGCATTTGGTGATTGTTGCCGTCAACGATACGCATAGTCAAATCACTCCGGCTGCCGACAAGAACGGCGGTTTACTACGCCGACGCGCTATCTACGACCAAATTCGCAAAGAGAACAAAAACTCAATGATTATTCACGCAGGCGATGCCGTGCAAGGCACACTCTATTTTTCGAAATTCAAGGGCGAGGTGGAGTTTGCCGCAATCGACAGTGTGGGCTACGATATGGTGACCCCCGGCAACCACGAATTTGACAATGGCTTGGAAAAATTAGCACGATATTATCATCGCATGAGCACGCCGGTGGTGTCGACCAACTACGACTTCAGCGCTACACCGGTGAAAGGCGTGCTCCCCTATATGATTAAAACCTATGGCGACAAACGCGTGGCATTTATGGGCATTAACGTAAACCCGGAAAATATGGTGGCGAAAGGCAACTACGACGGGCTTCGCTATCAAAACGGTGAAACCATTGCCGACCCCACTGCCAAATACCTGAAAGAGGTGCAAAAAGTGGATTATGTGGTGATGGTGTCGCACATCGGCTATTTCGCCGAAATTAAAGGCGAACCCTGCGACTCCGATTTGGTGACCAAAAGTCACTACATCGACTTGGTGATTGGCGGTCACACCCACACCGAAATAAAGCCCGGCTCTGCACAATCAATCGTGAAAAATGCAGATGGCAAACCTGTGGTGATTGGCCAGTGTGGCAAATCCGGCAAACTGGTGGGCGTGTACGACCTCAACCTCGAAACCGGCGAAGTGGAATATCGCCACATTAAGGTGAATGCCGACTACGACGAAGCTGCCAAGCAATATCCCGCTTTTGAAGCATGGCTCGCTCCCTACAAGCATGTGGTGGATTCAATTATGAACACCCCCATTGCCGAATGCACCAAGGAAATGAAGCTCGATAGCTATGCTTATCAAAACTGGCTCTCCGATGTGGTGGAAGAACTCATCACCTCGCTCTATGGCAATAAAATAGACCTTGTGATTATGAACAAAGGCGGCATTCGCAACGATATGCCTAAAGGCATGGTGTCGGAAGGACTGATTAGCACCACATTCCCCTTCGACAACCGCTTCGTGGTGCTCGACATCAAGGGTAAGGACTTGCTGGAAGCCTTTAGCGTGATGGCAGGCAAAGGAGGCGATGCCGTGAGCAAAGAGGTGAAGGTTACCTACGGTGCCAACGGCAAAATAGTGAGCGCCAAAATCAATGGAAAAGAAATTAAGCCCGAGCAAACCTATAAATTGGGCACTATCAACTTCTTGATAAATGGCGGTGACGGTATGGGCGTGCTGAGCAATGGCAAAGAGCTGTTCTACGACACCGAACCCTACGGCGAACACATCTTGAAATATGTGAAAAATCTCACAAATCAAGGCAAGAAAATCTCAGCCGACGAAAAGCCCCGATTTATCAAAAAGTGATGCCCCCCCAACTACATCTCTTCTAAACTATTAACTTATTCCTTAAAATAAATCAAACGAGTGAAAAAATTGATTGTTGAATCATGACGAAACAGAAATTGATCGTTTTGCTTGTGGCATTGCTGGTGGTAATGCCACAGGCTTTTGGAGCCAAGCGTCAGCCACACATCCTCAATAAGGTTGACCAAAAGGAAATGGAGAAATGGGTGAACACCACCTTTAAATCCCTTTCCGATGATGAGAAAATTGCACAACTGATGGTGGTGGCTGTGAGCCCACGGAGCGCCGGAGCCGAGAAGGCTGTGGAAAAATTGGTGGGCGAATATAAGGTGGGCGGATTGATTTATCACGAAAATGATATCAAAACGCAAGCCAAAATCACCAACTACGCCCAATCGCTGTCGAAAGTGCCGCTGATGATTACCCTCGATGCCGAATGGGGACTGTCGATGCGCTTGGAAGATGCACCGAAGTTTCCGCGCAATCTGTTTTTGGGCGCTATCAACGACGACCAGGTGTTCTACGAATATGGCAAAGAGTTGGCACGCGAATGTAGGCGCATGGGCATCCATGTGAATTTTGCCCCGGTGCTCGACGTAATCGACCGACCAAACACCGTGCTCGGAACACGTGCATTCGGGTCGAATCCCACTTTGGTGAGCAACCACGGCATTGCTTTTTCGCGCGGTATGGAAGATGGTGGTGTGCTCTCGGTGATGAAGCATTTCCCGGGTCATGGCAGCACCACTGCCGACTCGCACCACGAATTGCCAATTGTTGACAAATCGATGGATGAATTGCTGAACTACGACCTTGCTCCTTTCCAAAAATACATTGATGCCGGACTGGGCGGATGCCTCACCGGGCATCTCTATGTACCGGCTATTGAAAAGCGTCGGATTCCGGGCACCATGTCGAAAGCGTATGTCACCAATCTGCTGCAAAAAAAGATGCACTTCACCGGACTCATCTTCACCGATGCCCTCGGTATGGAAGGTGCGAAAGAGGTGGAAGGCTCTGTGTGTGTGAACGCTTTCCTTGCCGGAAACGATATTCTGCTCATGCCAACCGATGTGGCGAAAGAAATTGCCGCCATCAAGCAAGCCGTGGCTGAGAAGAAAATCAAGCAAAAAGACATTGATGCCAAAGTAAAGAAAATTCTTCGCTACAAATATGCCCTCGGGCTGAACCAAAAACAGGAAATCGACCTCAACCACATTGTGCAAGATGTGAATGCGCCCGAATCGAAAGTGCTTCAGCGCAAACTCACGGCGGCATCCATCACTGTGGTGAAAGCCGACCAGGACTTCCTGCCGCTAAAAAAACTCGATCAAAGGAAAATTGCCGTGGTGGTGATGGGCAATGAAAATGGCGAAAAGAGCCTCTTCGCTCGCCGATGCGGCGACTATGCCGAAACGAAAGTGTTCGACTATCCTCGCTCAGGCTCGGTTCAAACCATTCAAAAAGCCATTGACGATGGCAAATTCAACACGGTGATTATTTGTGTGGCAAAACCCGAGGAAGTCTACCTAAGTGCAGCTCGCCAACTTTCCGATGTGAATGCCGACGTGGTGGTAGCATCAATGTGCCATCCTGAAAAATTAGACCTCGTGGGTGATTTGCTCGGCGCCGATAAGGTAAAGGCTTCGCTACTCGCCTACAATGGCACCACCACCGACGAAGACTATATGGCACAAACCATTTTCGGCGGTAATGCCGCCACTGGCGTGCTCCCGGTGGATATGAAGGTGGGCAACCAAACGCTGAAAGCCGGCACCGGCGTGTGCTACACAGCCACTCGATTGGGCTACACCATTCCGGAAGAAGTGGGATTCCGTGGCAATTTATTGGCGAAAATCGACTCGGTATGCCTCTATGGCGTGCAGCAAAAGGCGTTCCCGGGTTGCCAAGTGGTGGTGGCTCGCCATGGCAAGGTGGTGTGCAAACGCTCCTACGGCGAAATTGCCACTGGCGTGGGTATCCCCGTGACCGACAACACGCTCTTTGGCTTGGCATCGGTGTCGAAAGCCACCGGCACATTGAGCGCAGTGATGAAAGTGTACGACGAAGGAAAAATCAAACTCGATGAACCGGCATCCAACGTGATTCCCGGGCTGAAAACCGAAGATAAAAAAGACATCACTTTCCGCGATTTGCTCTACCACGAAACCGGTATGCCGGCATCGCTGAATATGTGGAACATGATGTTCGACCCAAAAACCTACAAAGGAGCGCTCATTAGCCCATCGCCCAACGAGTTCAACACCATCTATATCATGGATAAAGCCTACGGACACAAGCGCGCAAAACTCCGTACCGACATTCTTTCGCGCAAAAAAACCGAGGTGTTTAATTTGCCCATCGCCGAAGGATTGTGGGGTAGCAAAGCCACCTACGATTCCATCATGGCACGCATCTATGCCTCGAAGTTGGGCGAGAAAAAGTATCTTTACAGCTGCCTCAATTTCTGCTTGCTTGCCAATGCAGTGGAAAATGTGACCGGACAGCCACTCAACACCTTTGTGCAAAACCAAATTTTTGCGCCGCTCGGTGCCTTCCACACCATGTATCGTCCGCTTGAGCGATTTGCCCAACACCAAATAGCCTACACCGAAGTCGACACCTATTTGCGCCGCCAGCACATCCATGGCTATGTGCACGACGAGCTGGCTGCTTTCTCCGGTGGAGTGCAAGGCAATGCGGGACTCTTTTCCAATGCCAACGACCTTTGCAAGATTTTCCAAATGTGGCTCAATGGCGGTGAATACGGTGGCGACCGCTATCTGAAACTCTCCACCGTGGAAACCTTCCTCAATGCCAAGAGCCCCAACTCGCACCGCGGTTTGGGCTTCGACAAGCCACGCATCGACAAGCCGCAATGGTCGAGCACTTGCCCCGAAGCAAGCCCCGAAACGGTGGGCCACACTGGCTTCACCGGCACTTGCTACTGGGTGGACCCCAAAACCGATATGATCTATATCTTTTTGAGCAACCGAGTGTCGCCCACTCGCAGCAATCCCAATTTTGGCAGAGTGAGTGCCCGCACAAATATACAATCCATTCTTTATCAATCGATTGTAAAGTAATTGCTCAGCGCATACTTATTTCAAAAAAGGCTTGAAGCATCCAATATGTTTCAAGCCTTTTTTTACGTCAGTTTGCCGGAATGCTTGAGAAAATAAAATAAAATTTGTAACTTCGTGGTCATAAAAATTGATAACAACATTTGCTATGAAAAAGAAAATTTTATTTTTCACGTTTTGTGCCACCCTCGCAGCATTTTGCTCATGGGCAGGTGGCTTTAAAATCACGGTAGGTTTTGCAGATGTATCGCTCAATAATGCCACCGCCTACCTCACTTCCTACGACACCGGCGACACCATTGCCACCGGCACCGTGCACGGCAAGCGCTGTGTGATAAAAGGAAAAATTGAAGAATCATTTTTTGCCCGCCTTATCATCGATGGCGCACGCTGCGGCATGGTGGTGGAAGATGGTGAAATAGCTGTGGATTGGGCAAAAAAAACGGCGTACGGCGCACCGCTCAACGATTACATCAACAAATTAGACACCCTGCTCAATGCTTGCATCACCGAAGCCGAAGTGGCGAAATTGTTTTATAAAGCCTACACCGATAATAAAAACAATGGCGTGGGACCGTGGGCGTTCTACAACTATTTGATGTACACGTCGATGGACATGGCTAAATTGGAAGAAGAACTAAAATCGGTACCGGCTTCCTACTTGGAAACGAAACGTGTGAAAAGCGCCGTGGCAAATGCCAAAGCGCAAGCACTCACTGCAGAAGGATTGATGTACACCGACTTTGAAGTGGTGCAAGAAGATGGCGCCACCGTGAAACTGAGCGACTATGTGGGCAAAGGCTCCTACACTGTGGTCGACTTTTGGGCAAGCTGGTGCGGACCCTGCCGCAGAGAAATCCCCAACATCAAAAAAATGTACGACAAATACAATGGCAAGGGCATGACATTCCTTGGCGTAGCGGTTTGGGATGCTCCCGCCGACACTCACAAAGCCATTCAGCAACTCGATATTCCCTGGCCCGTGATTATCGGCAACAAAAAACTCACCGAACCCACCGAAAAATACGGCATCATGGGCATTCCACACATCATCATTTTCGACCCCGAAGGCCGCATCATTTCACGCGGTTTGCAAGGCGAAAAACTCACACAAAAAATAGAATCCTGTATGGCAAAGTAAATCACTGCCATTCACCCGATAAAGCTAAGAGGGCTGACCATTCTCCGGGTCAGCCCTCTCACTATATAAAGCACCCAAATAGTGGGGGCAACACCGCTTTCCCAAATAGTGGGGGCAACACCGCTTTCCCAAATAGTGGGGGCAACACCGCCGTCCCAAATAGTGGTGGCAACACCGCCGTCCCAAATAGTGGGGGGCAACACCGCCGTCCCAAATAGTGGGGCAACACCGCTTTCCCAAATAGTGGGGGCAACACCGCTTTCCCAAATAGTGG
>JBJECV010000128.1:0-1990 GCA_051871435.1 Sodaliphilus sp.
TCGAAGCCGCCGGCCTGGATATTACGCCCAATCAAGGGATTTTATAGCTTAAGTCGTGTTAACATAGAAGAACCGTCCCTTTGTTCCCATTATAGCATACGAAAGCACCATTCACCGGTAGGTAATGGGTGCAATCCACTAAACACAGTCGATTTCACACCAACTGTAGAGGTTCAATACTTTGAAAACAGTGTCCTTCAATGCTTTTAAACCACCGAAAATGCCATCCACCGGACTGGCGGCTGGCATTTCTGCCGAATTTGTGTGCTTGCTCCTGCTAATTTTTGCAGAGTCTATTTATTATCAAACACTTAGGGGTGATGAAACAGGTTGTCGTAAAGGGTGGTCATGCGGTTGTAGAAGGCGTCGTAGCCTAAGTGCTGCTCGTAGTCGGTGAGTGCTTGTGCGCCGATGCGGTTGCGCAAATCGCGGTCGTCGATGAGTTGCTGAATGGCAGCCGCGAGCTCGAATTGATTTTCGGGGTCTACCAGCAGGGCATTTTTCTCGTGGGTGAGATACTCCAATTGTGCGCCATTGTTGGTGGTGATGTGTGCTTTGCTGTGCATCATATATTCCAAATTACTCAAGCCCAAAGCCTCCGGTTTCACGCTGGGCAGCACGCCGAAATCGCATTGTTTCACCAAGGCTTGCACGCAGGGACTGTAGCCCACAAACGACACATTCCCAAGCAGTTGGTTTGCCACAATAAAACTCTTGATTTGTGCCATAAATTTGTGATGCCCTTCGCCCACCACCACCAAGTGGAAGGCGTCTCGGTTGAGTTGCGACACGGCTTTGATGAGTGTGTCCACGCCTTTTTCGTGGCAAATTCTGCCTTGATACATGATGAGTGCTTTATGCGGCTCAATGTTGAATTTTTGCCGCAAATCAGGCACGCTTTCATAGTCGCCTTCCTCGGCTTTTAGCACACTGTCGCGAATAATCACTGCTTTCTTTTCATCGAAATTTTTGATGCGCGGCATAAACGAATCGTAGGCTTTTTGCGAGGCAAACACCACGCAATCCAGTTCGCGATACACCATTTTCGACACCATATTCAGCCTGGGGCGCTCCACGCCGTGCAGCGACATCACAATCCTCACGTTCTTGCCGTTGGCGCTCATGTGCTTTGCTAAAATGGCGGTTACAGCATCGGCAAACGAGTGCACGTGGATAATGTTTTGTCCGCGTTTGAGCAGGCGTTTGAAGCGTTTCGGGCTGTCGAAATCGGCAATTTTTTTGAGCGGAAGGATAGAAATGGGAATCTCTAACGGGCGGAAGCGGCTCAGCACGGCGTCGCTTTTTCCGCACACCATTTCCACATAATATTTGTCCTCTTCTCTGAGTTTGAGCATCAAATCGAAGGCGTACTGTTCGGGTCCGCTCCAAATTTTGTTGCTCACGATATGGAAAATGTTGATCATCGATGCTGGTGTTAATGGTTGTAAGAATTTTTGAAAAGCGAATTTACATTTTTTTTGCCGAATATCCTATTTTTTGAGCGAAAAGTTTCTTTCGTGTTGCGTTTGGCTTATGATTTGAAAGAAAGCAAGGCGATTTCGACCCTTGCCGCCATCGCCTTGAGTTTTAGAGTGGGGGAGAATTTTAAGTGTTTTGGAATAAAACACTTAGCTCACACTTTTAGCTTTCTTTGAATAGGTCTTTTATGCCGCCTATGCTGCCCATAAGGTTGGTGGCTTCGTAGGGGAGGTACACGGTTTTGGTGGTGTTGCCTTCAGCCAGTTGCTCCATCATGGTGATGTATTTTTGAGCGAGCAGATAGTTGGCAGGATTAGCGCTTTTGCCCACTGCTTCCGTGATTTTGTTGATGGCAATCGCTTCTGCTTCAGCCTTTTTGATGCGTGCTTGCGCTTCACCTTCTGCTTGCAGAATTTGTGTTTGTTTGTCGGCTTCGGCTTGGTTGATTCGTGCCGTTTTCCTTATCGCATCGGCAAAAGCCCCTTCACCGACCGCAAGGTTCCCACTTCCC
>JBJECV010000129.1:0-8497 GCA_051871435.1 Sodaliphilus sp.
TTGGCGTTTTCGCCGGCTTTAGTGTGGTTGCCCCCACTAATTTTCTACTGATCCAAGAAGAAGCCCGGCGGCGGGGTGCCGTCGGGACATTCTTCGCTGAGTTATTATGAATACAATATGCTACTTATTTGATGCCGAGCTCGGCTTTCACTTTTGCTGACACGTCTTCCATAGCATTGCCTTTGTAGAGGAGCGATGCTGAATCAAGAATGGCGGTGTAGCCACCCTTAGCGCCTACGGCTTGGATAGCGTTTTGGAGCTTTTGTTGGATAGGTGCCATGAGCGATTCTTGTTGCTTTTGGAGGTCTTGTTGTGCAGTTTGTGAGAAGTTTTGCATGCGAGTGTAAATGTCTTGTGCCTCTTTAGTTTTTGCTTCAATAGTGGCTTGATCGGCTTTTGCTTTTTCAAGTTCTTCAAGTTCTTGGCTCTTTTTTTGGAGTTCGTCTTGGAGCGCTTTTGCTTGTTGTTGATACTTGTCGCTGGCAGCCTTGAGGGTGTTTTGTGCGGTGGCTGTTTCGGGCATTACTTGGAAGATTTCTGCGGGATTCACCATACCGAATTTCACTGCATTTTGTGCTGAGAGCATCATAGGAGCAGCCACAAGCGCTGCGAGGATTAATTTCTTAAACATAGTTGTGTAATGAATTATAGTTTTTTTTAATGATTTAATTTTTCATATAAGAGTAATGTTGGGTAAGCGGCCGGTATTAGTAGCCCAATTTGGCGATTACCTCGTCGGTCACATCGATGCGAGGCGATACATACATGGCGCCTTGAATGCTGGCACGGTCGAAAATCACTTGGTAGCCTTTTTCTTCGCACACCTTTTTGCAAGCGGCGTAGATGTCGTCTTGAATGGGCTTAATGAGTGATTGCTGTTTTTTGTAGAGTTCGCCTTGCGGTCCGAAATATTTATATTTCAATTGCGACGCTTCTTTTTCTTTCGCCACTATTTCGGCTTCTTTTTTCTTTTTTTGGTCGTCGGTGAGGAACACCATGTCGGCTTGATAGTTTTTATACATGGTGTCGGCTTCCTTTTCGAGCGCCTCTACTTCGCGTTGCCAGCGTTGTGAAATTTGTTCCAGCTGTTCGTTTGCCATTTCGTAGTTGGGTATTTTTTTCAAAATATATTCCTGGTCGATGAAGGCAAACTTTTGTGCCAAGGCAGATGTGGCGCATGCCGCCACTGCTACAAAGAGCATTACAAATCGTTTCATCATAATTGTCGAGTTTTAAAATATGTTGGTCATCAAAATTGTGAATTGTTGGGATTTAGACTCCCGAAGTCACAAAAAGTTTATTTATCCGTTTTGCGCGCTGTGGTTTAGAATTCCTGACCGAGCACGAAGTGGAAGTTGCTGCCACCCTTGGTGCCGAACACCTTGTCGAAACCGTAGCCCCAGTCGATACCCATCATACCGAGCATCGGGAGGAAGATACGAACACCCACACCTGCCGAGCGCTTCAAATCGAATGGCGAGAAGCGGCTCACACTGGTCCACGCATTACCGGCTTCCACAAAGGCAAGCGGATAGATGGTGGCGCTGGGCGAAAGCATAAGCGGGAAGTGGAGCTCCATCAAGAAGCGCGAGTAGGCGTAGCCGTCGCTTCCGTAGGGGGTGAACTGACCATTGTCGTAACCACGTAGGGCGATGGTTTCGGTGGCGTAGGTGTAGCTGCCCGACATACCGTCACCACCCACGTAGAAGGTTTCAAACGGCGATTTGATGTGCTTATTCCAGCTACCGAGCAAACCGATGTCGGCGCGTGTCATCAGCACGAGGGTCCATCTGCCATCGGGATCGGTGAGCGGGGTGTAGGTGCGAGCTTGGAATTTGAGTTTCCAATATTCAATCCACTTATAGAGTTCTTTTTTCGATGCTTCGTCGGTGGCTTCTGCGAGGGCTTTCCAGTTTTTCTTGCCAAAGAGGCTTGCCGGAGGCGTGAAGCGGAAGCTGAGCGAGAAGGTGCTACCGCGGCGGGTGTAGAGCGGGTTATCGATACTGTTGCGCTGGAGCGTGAGCCCAAACACGAGCGAGTTCGACGTACCGTTGTTCATATAATAGAGATACTCCCAGTTTTTGAGGCTATACCATTGATAGCCCACTTCGGCAGAGAGGGTAAAATAGTCGTCGGGCCATTTCAAGCGCTTACCGAAGCCCACCGATATACCGCCCATTTGGAGGTATTTGTTGGGGTCGTAGGCGTCTTCGTAGTAGTTGTTGCCATAGTTATAGCCGTAGTTGTAACCATAGTTGCTACCGGGGTAGTAGCTATTGTAGTAGTTGTAGAGTCCGTTTTGATAGAGCGTGTTGTAGTAGCTGGAGTTGATACCGGTTTGGCGGCTGTAGAATGCCGACACGCTGAGCGAGTTGGGTCGCTTGCCACCGAACCAGGGGTCGAGGAACGACACGCTGTAGGATTGGTAGTATTTGGCGTTGGTTTGGGCACTGATGGTAAAGGTTTGACCCTCGCCTTGCGGAATGATACCCTTAAACGACGATGGGTGAAAGAGGTTTTGGATAGAGAAGTTGGTAAACTTCAAACTCACCTTACCGATAACACCTGTTTGTCCCCAACCGGCAGAGAATTCAATTTGGTCGTTGGCTTTCGATTCCAGTCCGAAAATAATGTCCACCGTACCGTTTTCTTCGTTAGGCTCGGGTCGGATATCCATTTTTTCAGGGTCGAAGTGACCGGTTTGGGCAATTTCACGTGCGGAGCGCATCAAGTCGCTCTTAGAGAAGAGGTCGCCCGGACGCACGCGCAATTCGCGGCGTATTACCTTTTCGTAGAGGCGGTCGTTACCGTTAATCACCACGCGATTGATGGTGGCGCGTTTACCCTCAAATAAGCGCATTTCCAGCGCGATAGAGTCGCCTTCCACGTGGGTTTCCACCGGCAAGATTTGGGCAAAGAGGTAACCCTTGTCGAGGTAGAGGTTCGACACGGCATCGTCGTCGGTGCTGATGCGCTTATTGAGTTTCTTTTGGTTGTAGACTTGCCCCTTTTCCATACCGAGCACATTTTCGAGGAATTCGGTGGGATACACTGTGTTGCCCACCCAGTTGATACCCGAAATGTAGTAGCGCTTGCCTTCTTCCACTTTCAAGTACACGTCCACTTTTTTTTCATCGTAGGTTGCCACACTGTCGCTCACGATGCGTGCATCGCGGTAGCCGAGTTCGTTGTAGCGCTCAATGATGCGGTTTTTATCTTCTTGATAGTCGGTGTTCACGAATTTCTTTTGACTAAACCACTTTTTAAAATTGAAGAAACCGGTTTCGTTGGTTTTCTTCATGGTGCTTTTGATTTTGCCATCGCTGAGCACGCTATTGCCTTCGATATAGATTTTGTGGACGCCGATTTTGGAGTGCTTATCCACAATAATATCCACAATCACCTCATTTTGCTTGCTGAGGTCTTCCTTTTGAATCACATCCACGGTGGCTTTGTCGAAGCCCTTATCGGCAAAATATTTTTGCACGATGAGTTTGATGCGGTCGGCGATATTAGGCGTCATTTGGCTACCGATGGAAAGGTTGAGGCGTTCTGCCACATCCTTTTTTTCACCGCCCTTCATACCCAAATAGTTCACTTGGGAGATGCGGGGTTGCTGTTGGAGGCAAAATTCGAGCCACACTTTGTCGCCATACACCTTTTCCACCTTGATTTGCACCTTCGAGAAAAGTCCTTGGCGCCAGAATCGCTTGGCAGCGTTCTTCAAGTCGTCGCCCGGCACTTCAATGCGCTGACCGATAGAGAGCCCGGAGTAGCCGATAATGATATAGTCTTCATAATTGTCGGCACCGGTCACTTTAATTCCGGCGATTTCATATTTGGGATGCACTCCCGAGAACACCACTTTAGGATAGTAGATGGTGTCGTTACGGGTGTAGGTGTCTTGCGCTTGCGCCCCTGCGGCGAGCGAAAGGAGAGATACGAGTAGTAGAATAGCCTTATATCGCATATTATTATAATTATTCTTTATCATTAGTAACCTGTTCGCTGGTTTTGCCATATCGGCGCTCACGGCGCTGATATTCGATAATGGCTTCCAAGAAATCGTCTTGTGAGAAGTCGGGCCAAAGAACAGGCGTAAAATATAGTTCACTATAGGCGATTTGCCAAAGCAAATAGTTGCTGATGCGGATATCTCCGGCGGTGCGGATAAGCAAATCGGGGTTGGGCATGTGGGATGTGGCGAGATGCGCCTGAACCACGCTATCGGTGATGTCGGCTACCTCGAGCTTGCCTTCTTTCACTTCGGTGGCGATGCGCTTCACCGCCTCCACAATTTCCCAGTGTGAGGAGTAGCTTAGAGCGAGGCACACTTCCAGCCCGGTGCAGTGAGCCGTGTCGGCAATGCACTTTTGCAGGCGAGTGCGTGCAAATTCGGGCATACGGTTCATATCGCCGATGGCAGATAGCTTCACATTTTTCTGAATCAATTCGGGGGTTTCTTTTTCGATAGAAGTCACCACCAAGTGCATGAGGGCATCCACCTCGGGCTGAGGTCGATTCCAATTTTCGGTAGAGAATGTGTAGAGCGTGAGAAATTCGATGCCCAAATCATTTGCCACCTCGGTGATGTTGTGCACGGTGGGCACACCATTCTCGTGGCCAAAAGAGCGAATCATTCCTCGCTTTTTTGCCCATCGCCCATTGCCATCCATAATGATAGCCACATGGCGTGGAATTCGGGTTCTATCTATTTGTTCAATCAGCGACACTGCTTATTTCTCTGTTTATATATTATATAATGTGTAACAATCAAATTAATTATTTTGGTATGCACCCTATTCCACGTAGTGGCATTTGGTACATCGTTTTGAAAATTCGTAGGTGAGCGTAAACATTGCCACGGAATACCAGTCGGTGTTTTTGGCAAAGCCGTGAGCGATGCGGTTGAGGTCGGAGAGGCCGTCGATGCGGTCGCCGAAGCATTTGCGCATCGTGAACTCGAAGCCCACATTAATGCGCGGCTTGAGTTTATACTTCACTCCCACCCCCATAGGCAAATTCACTGAGAAGTGGGTGCCATCCACAAACGATGCCGTGGCGCCAATGCCCACCACCATATAGGGCGAGATGCGGCTGTAATTTTTGTAGCGCGCCCCCACGCCGAAGTTGAGGAAATTGAACTCGGCTTGTGCACCGAGGTCCACCAGGTGGGAGGAAAATTCGTAGTGCTCGTCATCGGGGAATTTGCTTGGGCAGTCGTTGCTATTGCCGCTCAACGAGGCATAGAGCAAATTGCCTTTGAATGCGATGCGACTATTCATATTGTAGCGAAACACGCCGCCGCCCACCACGCCGGGATGCTTATACATATTGCCACCGCTGATGTCGCCCACATAGCCGCTCACACCCAAAGCAGGCCCCACTTCGTAGCGATAATCTTGTGCTATCGCTGAGAGGGTCATCATTGCAAAAGCCAAAAGGGCAATCACCTTTTTCATATCGGATGCAGGGCTTGTCATCAAGTGCGGTTAGTGAATGGGTTTAAACGTGAGTTGGTTGATTACACCTTTCCAAATGTTGTTGAGTTGACGGCCATCGCCGGTTTTGCCACCCACAAGATAGATGAAGGGGCAATCCCACTGGGTGATGGGTTGGGTGGGTGCATTGGCGCGCACTTTGTGTTGGGTTTCATTCACCACAAAGGCTTGAGCGCCCACAAATGGAGGCATATATTCGGGCAATTGCAATCTAATGCCACCCGAGCTCCAGGTGATGCCTTGGTTATACGACACATAGGTGGTAGTGTTCATTGTGCCATCGGCTTTTCTGCCGCCCATCACCATCCAGGTGGAGCGTTGCGAAAGGCGATGGGTAATGGAGTCGTTGAGGATGGAAGAATACGACACGAGCACGGCGCCTTCCAATTCTGGCAACACGGCGGGAGCATACTCATTGTCGATACGTCCCCACTTTTGTCCGTCGTAGCCCCACACGGTGCGGAGCACTTCGCCGGCTTGATTTCTGCCGCCCATCAGCATGGCTTGCTGCGACACGGTCCAGGAGTTGCTTGCCATCACCAATTCTGTGGAATTATCGATTGGGAAAAGAGGGTCAACTGCCACGGGAATGAAACTGCCGCGAGGATATTCATCGTGCTTCCATTCGCCGCCTTCACTCATCACACCCAGCACCTTATCGGCGTAGGCACCTTTAATGCTGTGCCACTGCACACCACAATCGGTCCAGGAGAGACCTTGGTCGGCGCTTTTGTAGAGTTCGCCTTCAGCGGAGAGAATATAGAAAGCATCGGTGGAAGCCACCAGCGAAGCCACATTGGGCACGAAATCGAATGTCACAGAGAGTCGTTCCCAACTGCCCTGACCGGGATTCGTCGCCTTCGAGAGCACATAGCCGTAGGCATCAGCCACCAAGCAGAAATAATTGCCATTTTGCTCCACGCATTTGGAATCTTTGGCATCGCCGCTTGTGTTCGGCAAATCGCGACGAGCCTTTTGATCCCAGTAGAGCGAATCGGCTTGCATTTGATGCACATTCACGCGCACTTCGTAGGTGCGCACCACCTTGCCATCTTGCGATGTAACTTGGAGCTCCACAGGATGTGTAAAGTCGATACTGTCGGTGGTTTCACTGCTGTATTCCACCTCCTTCTTATCGTCCATCCATTCGCTTTCGCTCACCTTAAACACCGCCTTGCCCACTGCATTGGGGAAAGTGACCGACACGGTGAGGTGCGACACATCGGTGCCCTTAGGCAGGGAATCGGCGTTGTAAATCAGGTTTTTATCTTGGTCGATAGAGAAAAACACGGAATCGAGATTGTAGAGCACTTTATCGTTGTTGCCCAACGTGAAATTCGACACCAAAGTGGAGGTGTAGCTATCCGAAGTCACAAAGGAAGAGCTTGTGCTATTGTCGTCGTCGGAACTACACGAAGCTGCGGTCAGCATTAAGCACAATGCTGTCAGCAAGATTATGGAATATTTCTTGTTCATCAAATAGAGTTTGCTTTGAAAGTACAAATTTACAACAAATTCAGAAAAATCGGGATATATTTTGCGATATTTTATCATTTGCTAAGGGCAATCCGGATTTTTGAGTGTGTAAAATTAATATTTATGCCTTACACAATAAGTATAATAAGGGCATAGATGTGTGATTTTTACACCTTTTTAACGCGATATTCCGCCCTGGCACAATAAATGTTAACAATTTCTGCCGCCCACTCGTTGACTTGTTGACTTGTTGACCCGTTGACCCGCCCACTTGTTGACCCGTTGACCCGCCCACTTGCACGGCTTGGGAAAAATGTTTACATTTGTGAGATTAAAACAAACAATAGGATGACTACCGACCAAATTTTACGCGAATTTAAGCGCCAAATAGCGGCTTGCTACGAAAGGGGCGAGGCAGATGCCATTGCGCTGATAGTGATGGAGGAAGTGCTGCACTATAGCCGCGTGGACGTGTTGCTACGTGGCGATGTGGAGCAAGATGAGGTGTTTGCCGACCGGATTTTCGGCATTGCACAGCGCCTATGTGAAGGCGAACCGATTCAATACATTTTGGGGCATACCACCTTCCACGGCCACATTTTTCGCCTTACGCCCGCCACCCTTATTCCGCGCCCCGAAACGGAGTGCTTGGTGGATATGATTGTGGATGAAGCCGGCGATGAACCCGACCTGCAGGTGCTCGACATCGGCACAGGTAGCGGTTGTATTGCCATCTCGATAGCATTGGCGCTGAAATGGCCGGAAGTGACGGGTATCGACATCAGCGAAGCCGCACTTGAGGTGGCACGGAAAAATGCAGAGCAATTGGGCGCTCGGGTGGATTTTTGCCATGCCGACATCCTCAGCCTTGCCCCTAATGACGAGCGCTACCACATCATCGTGAGCAATCCGCCTTACGTGTGCCAAAGCGAAAGCGCCGAAATGGAACGCCATGTGCTTGACCACGAACCCGCCTCTGCCCTATTTGTGCCCGACAGCAACCCGCTGCTGTTTTACCGCGCCATCGCCGCCTACGCCCAAACGGCGCTACATCCCGGCGGACGCATCTATTTTGAAATCAACCGCCGCTTTGGCTCCGAAATTTGCCACCTGCTCGCAGCCAGCGAATTCGAATCCACCCAAGTAATCAACGACCCGTTCGGGAATCCCCGCTACGTAAAAGCCACAAAAAAATAACGCCAAAATCGTTACCGTTTGTTAAAAAATCGGACAGAGGGACAGTCCCCACTGTCCGATTTTCTAACAGTTGTTAACATTTGGATCTTGCATCACTATTGCCCTTGCAGCTGGGACATTTGGAACAGGTGAGCATCTGGATTGCGTGAAACAGTTGGAACACTAATTTGAAGGTTAGCCGTGCTTCGCACTTGGTTAGAGGAAAGCCTACCCCCGGCCCCTCCCTGAAGGGAAGGGAGTAAGGTTTGTGAAACACCTTAGTGTCGACTTGCCACAACCGACCCTCTACCGAGGCTCATATCATCCGGTTTGCTTTCTCCAAG
>JBJECV010000130.1:0-8467 GCA_051871435.1 Sodaliphilus sp.
GAATATTGCATCCACCTGAAGCGCGCTTCAAGAGTTATGGCTTTGGCATATTGCCTCACCGTTTTTCTACTGAGCCATAATGTGGGGCAAGTGTGGATTTTTTGAACGGAGGGGGGTAGTAGAAAAGGCGAAAGGAGTTAGTGTTGTCGCAACAATAACTCCTTCTCAGTGTTTACGTTTTGGCTAACGTAAAATATTGTATGGCTTATAATGAATTTTTATGTGATAGTTATGCGTAGGAATGTAGACCGGAGAGGAAATAGTTGGCACCGAAGTAGGTGAATAGTACGGATAGAATGGCACCAAGTAAATACCAATGCAGCACTTTGGGCTTGCGGAAGCATTTCAGCCATCGGCTACCCCAGTGCAAGGGCAAAGCATAGATGAGGAGCATCACCAACGCACAGGTTTCTTTGGGGTCCCATCCCCAATATCTGCCCCACGATTGATTTGCCCACACGGCACCTAAAAATATGCCACCCGCCAATAAAAACACCGCAGGGAGCAATATGCTCCGGTTGATGCGGCAGAGCGCCTCTTCTTTTTCCGGATGATGAATTGATAAACCAATGGCTGCCAAAATTGCCATGAGCAGAAAAAACACATACGAGGTCATCACCAGCATCACGTGCACCGACAATAGCGGGCTCAGCAACACCGGCATCAGCATACCTATGCGCGGTGTGCGTCCTGCCATCACACCCACAAATAGTGTCATGGCAGCCACGATTAGCAGCGCACCTTTCACCCATCTATTGCTGCTTATCAAGGCGCATATCAGAGAGAATGTGCCCATGAAGAGCATCATTTCAGGCCCGTTGGAAAGCGGCACATGATTGCCAATCCACCAAAATAAAGCCAAAATGCACAGCAAATATAGCAACACCAAAGCCACTGCCGTGTTGGCACAGCGCCACAGCGCCTTTCTCACTTCTTTGCCTCTGATTGTAAGCAGTAGATAGATAGCCCCGATGAACAGCGACAGCAAAGCCGGAATCAGCAGATTGGCAAAGCGATTGTAGAAACGCTCGGCTTGCATTTTCCGAGCCGAAGGCAGATGCTCCTTTCCGGCATATTTTATTTGATTTTCAATCAATTCCGAAATCACATCATTGGCTTCGATATTTTGTCCGCAGAGCAAAAGTTGCTTCATTCTCGGCATGGTGGTTTGCATCATTTCCCATTGCTCGAGGCTCATTTTCGATGGGCGTCGACCGGTGAGCGAAAGCCACTGCATCGTTCCGGAAGCACTGTGATAAGGATAAATTTTGAATGCCTCACCGGTGCCGAGCCAATGGATAAGCGCCAATTGCTCATGAAGTTTCTTTTTAGCTTTATCTGATAGCGCAGTGCTATCATTGGGTTGTAAATCATTGAAATCGCGCTTCCAAGCATCGAAATAGAACAGCCACCCCGAGAGCACTTGCTCTGCCGTGAGCCCTTCGTGGGAGGTGGAGCCGTAGAGTTTGAGCGTCACATCCCTTGCCATGGTTTGGAGCGGACACACACGGTCGTTCCAATACACATACACTTTGCCCAAATTATTTGCCAAAGGGCGCTGCATGGCAGGCAATGTGGCCGGCTCGGCGGCGCCGGCATGTGCGGCAGCGCACAAAAGCAGCACCGAAAGCACTTTCTTCTTCTCTTTCAGCAGTGCGTGCCACAGGGTGCGCCGCTGGAAGAAATAGCCAATCATTCCAATGCCCAACAAGGCATAACCTATGTAGGTGATACCGGTGCCCCACGGGTCGTAGCTGATGGAAAGCCGCGACGAATTAGGGCTGATGCCCGATTGACAAAATCTCCACCCGTCAATTTCCGCCACACGATTCATAGAAATGCTCACCGGCTTGCCGTCGACGAGCAATCGGCTACTGAAGTCCATCGGCGTGGTGGTGCCCGGATAGTAGGTGACTTGTGCGGATTGCAGCATCACCTTAAATGGGAACCGACCGGTGCCCGGTCCGTCGGATTTCTCAAACTTATTCACCGGCGCATTGCCTTGCGTGAGCACCAACGAGCCTTGAATGCCGCAAAAATGTGTAACGATTGCCCCGGCGAAAATCACCACCAGGGCAATGTGTAGGATGAGGGTGAAGGGTTGTCGCATCATTTTATATAGCATCTACAAAGCAAATGATGGCATCACGGTCGGCTTTCGGAAGTTTGCGGAATTGCTCGATGCAATATCGGGCATCGCTCTTCGGCGAAAAGCCGTGCCACATAATGGCTTCCAGCGTGGTACGAGCGCGGCAGTCGTGCAGACGGTCGGCAGTAGCGCTACCGGTCACCTTTTTGTGCAAACCGCGTCCCCACAGCGGAGTGGTGCGGCACCATCCGCCACGAATATCGTTGGTCATAAAAAGTTTGTGCTGCACCATATCGGTGTAGGGCCAAATCTTTTGATAGGGGAATCGTGGCAGTTCGTTGCCTTTGAAAAATTTGTTAGGGTCAGCTACATTATCCGGACCGGTGGTCCAGCTGGGGCGGTGGCAATAGTCGCAACCGATTTCGCTGAATAATTCCTTGCCCCTTGTCACTTCGGGATTGTCGATGTCGCGCACAGCCGGCACGGCGAGGCCACGGTGCCAAACCATAAAATCGGTGTAATCGTCGTCGCTCATTTCCACATCCAAGCTCTTATCGGTGAGATAAGCGGTGATGCGTTCTTTCAAAGTACCTTCCCAATAGGCGGGATGTTGCTTATTGGGGTCGATGCGCGAGATGTAGGTTTCGAATCCGGCTTGCACCTCCGGGTCTTCGGAACTATATTTCACATAGGTGCCGGCGGCATCCAAATAGTGGTAGCGGCGGTCGGAGCGCGTCACATTGGTGATATTCCAAATGGCATTGGCGCCTGCGCCATCTTGCAGCGGACCGCGGGAAAGCGCGTAGGTGTAGCGGCGCACATATTTGGTGCCATCGCCTTGCAGGCTATTGGCATACATTGAATTCCATTGTCCATTTTGAAAAAATGCCGGGTTCAAGCCATTAGGCAACAGCCCGTCGGCTTCCTCCTTTTGGTATTGAGCGAGGATATCCGATTCCTGAATGGCATCGATTAATCCTGTGCCATAAATGCCGATAGTGGATTCCAATCTCACGGCATAATCGCCCGGCAGTTCATAGCCTTGATTCACCACATAGATGGCATCGCGCGGGATTGTTACTTCCGGATATTGGAGCGAATATTGCTCGCCATCGTCGAAGCGATTGTTCCACTCGTCGGTGGCATTGAGCCATTTCACTTGAATTTTAGATTCGTCGAGCGGTGCTTTGAAAGGTGCCACGGCATGCGTTTGCGGCATGCCTGCCAGCCATGTTACATAGCCTTCGGTTTCGGGGTTGTAAACCACCAAGAGGCATCCGTTGCCAATGTCGTTGGTGTTGAAACTGCCTTCCGGGATTCTGGTTCCGTGACCATAGTTGGGGTGGCAGTGCTGACACGAAGTGCGCACATACACCGGTCCCAGACCGGAGCGAACGCCGGTTTGATTGGCCATAAAAGTTTTTTCAAACAGCGCTTCACCATTTTTAAATGCTTGGTAAAGTCCTTGTTGTTCCACCGCCGGAGCGGGCTGCTCAAATACATTGCTGGTGGAGAGCAAAGTGGTACCCAATTCACCACCGGAGTAGAACCATTCCGGCAAGGAAGTTTCCGAGGGTTGAGGATCGTTGGTAATTTCTTCATCGGAGCAAGCGCTCAAGGCTGCCACGCAGCAAAGATGCGCCAAAGTGAATAGTATGTTTGATTTCTTCATAGGGGTTCCGGATTAATAGTTGCTAATGACTCTGTTGGCTTTTTCAAGGGCATTTACCAAAGTGGTGCCGGCCGCTTTCATTGCAGCTTCGGCAAGTGCACCCGACGCATTTTTAGCGAAAGGCTCCGGAATCACTTGGATAGCAGCGATGGCATTGTTGATGGCATTGCGCACCTCGGTGTCGATATCCGGGTTGACAGATTTCACATAGGAGCTGATGCTCACGGTGCTTGTGCCGGTTCCCAAATAGGAATTGCGGATAGAGTAAATGTTGTCGACAAAGTCTTCAATCGAATTCAGCGAATAAGGCGATTCGATATAGTTTTTGTCTTCGTCGGATGAGCCGATATGGGGACGACCGATTTTGGTGTTGCCCACTTCATCGGCAATGTCGATGCAACCTTGAATAATTTCTTCCACGGCTTCTTGGTAGGTTTTGAAGCGTGAACCGGCTTGTGAGGCATTCATCATTTCCCATCCATAGTTTTCACCATAGTCGAGGTCGGCGTCTTCGAGAATTTGCTGTTTTTCAAGCGACAGATTTTCGGTGCCTGCCCAGCATGCCTCAAGGCACACACATTGCTGACACAAGTCGGTGGCCACTGCCACCAAGTATTCCATTTCTTCGGGCGTGTAGTTGGTGGAGTGCACCAGCGAAGTATTGCCGTCGGCACTGAGTTCAAACAGCATATATTCAATGGAATGGAAGCCAATCAGTCCGTAGCCGCCATTGTTTTCGAGCGACCACTTATTGCCATTGCGAATTTGGGTGAGCAAATTGTCCATCGCGGCTTTATCCAAAGGCCATGAATCAATGTGCGGGTCAATGTTGTGGTTGGCAGCCGGGCCGTAGAGGAAGGCTTCCGAGAGTTCCCAACTTTTGCGAGCTTGCTTCCAAGCCTCACCGGCAGCCTGAATGTCGGCAGTGGAGAGTGTGCCAGCGGTGTGCTTTTCTTGCATCGTTTCGCACAGCGAAAGTAATTCAATCGATGCATCAGCCATAGCTGCGTACGTTTTGCGCACATTATTTTCCACATAATCGATGGTGATGGCTTTGAATGTTTGTTCTTTTTGAGTAGTTTCATCGGGAGTGTCGCCGTTGCTATCGGAGCAAGCGCTCAAGCACAGCACGCCCATCACGGGCAAAATAAATTTCAATTTTTTCATCTTCTATATCGTATTAATTATTTAATTTTCAATCTAATCTCCAATTTCTAATTTCTAATCTCATTTAAACCATCCCACATAGGCGATGCCGAGATTAATGGAGGGTTCGTTGTTGTATTTCTTATCCAAAATGCCGTAGGAATAGTCGCCTTTCACAATTACTTGTGGCACCGGCATCCAGTTCACGCCGGCAGTAATTTTATTGCGATGGCACCATTGCAAGGCGGTGCCGCTTTCCATTTTCGCCATCGAATCGTAGTAGTCGTATCTGCCAAACACGAAGAATTTTTGTCCGGCATTGTGCATTATCGGAATCAATCGTGCCACATTGTAGCCCACTTCTATGCCGGCGGCAATGGCATCGGAAGCCACTTCTTGTCGTTTAGAGGTGGAATTTTTCGACATAGCGATATTGAATTTACTGATGTGGGCGGCATCTGTGAGGTGTCCCCAATCAAAGCTACCGCGCGCCAAGACACCATGGTCGTAGTATTTAAAATCAACCGAGGCAATGGTCACGGTGCCATGAATGCCATCATTTTTCTCCGACGAGGTGGGATAAAGCGTATTGCGGAACGAATTGCCCACATAGCCGCTCAATCCCCATCTCAACCCCTTCACACTGTAATTATCCACCCTGCCGGCAAAGGCATAATTGTTGGCAATTTTAAATTCGTAGGGCGAGGCGGAGCCGTCGTGAATCCAACCTTGATTGCCGAATCGCTCGGAATCCAATCCCGGAAGGAGCATCGCCATGTAGGACCATTTCCCGGCGCGTCCGGATAGCGACACAGCCACCTCATGCCAGGTGCACGGGAAGATGGTGTTTTCGCCCTCCGGACGATACACGCCGAAAAACTGGTCAGGCTCGTGGTGCGTGTTGGTGGCACCCACGGGCACAATTTGCATACCCACACGGAGTTTTAATTGTGGCAAGAATACTTTTTGGAGATAGAATTGCTCGAGCGCCACTTCGCCGCCACGCTCAATCTCGCTTTCATATTCGCCGGCTTCCTCCGTTTCTATTTCCACGGCAGATTCCGTTCCGCCGTGCTCAAACTCAATTTCAGATGCGAACGACCACCCTTTCCCAAAGTCGTAGCCCACATAGAGCACCACGTGGGGCAAATCGAAGCGGCCGTGGCTTCCTTTATATTTATCGGGTTCGGAATATCGTAGGTAATTATCGCTGTAGAAATTGCGGGAAAATGCCACTTCGCCATATCCGCCCATGCTGAATCTGTTCCACACCGAACCACTCTTTTTCGCGCTGAAGATAGCTATGCTATCCGCCTTGGTGAGCACCGCCGGCATCGACAAATCTTCAGTGCCGAGAGCGGTGGCCGGCACTGAAGAACAGAGGGTCAATGCAAGTGCTGCAATGATAATATACTTTTTCATATAACTTAATTTTGGTGCAAAATTACTGCCTTTCCAATATGCCCTGCAATACCCAAAAATGGGGTTTTTAAGCATCTCTAAGCCACTTTTTTCTTCCTCTGTAGCAGCATATATGGTGCTGTGGCAACTATGATTTTACCCAAAAGTGGGTATTGTGAATGTCGATGAAAAGTTCTAATTTTGGACCATCAAATACTACGGAACAACAGAGCGATGAACAATAATCCTTTATCCTACTCTCGCACCAATAGAATGAGAGATATTATCAACCACAACAGTTTCCTGCTGGTGGTAATCAACCGATTCAATATTGCCATGGGCTTTGGCGATAAAACCGTGGCGGAAGTGTGTGCCGAAAATGGTGTAGATGTGAACACCTTTCTTGCCGTAATCAATTTTGTGAGCAAGAAAGAGTGGTCGATGTATGGCATCGATATCAAACTCCTTATCGGCTATCTGCGCAAATCGCATCAGCACATTTTGAATTATGCACTGCCTGCCATCAAAAAATCGCTGATTGAAGGCATTCAGCAAACCAACACTTCGGAGATTGCGATGATTATTCTCAAATTCTTTGAAAGCTATATGCAAGAGGTGAGGAAGCACATGGAATATGAAGAGCAGGTGGTGTTTGCCTATGCCGATTCTTTGATAGAGGGGCAGCTGCGAAACAAATTTAATATCGCCGACTTTTCTTCGCGCCACGAACATATGGCAGGCACACTCGACGAACTGAAGGAACTTTTCATTTATCAATACAATCAGAAAGGTAACGATTTGATTTCCATTGCTTTGATGCAAATTATTACCACCGGCTACGATTTGATGTCGCATTGCGAAATTGAAAACCAATTGCTCTTTCCCGCCATTCAGCGCTTGGAAGAAAGCCTGAAAATGCAATGCGCCGACCATGGCGATTTGCCTTCGGAAAGTGACGCTAATCCTATGCGCGAAATGCTCACCGAGCGCGAAAAAGAGGTGATTGTGGAGGTGGCTCACGGGCTGTCGAACAAGGAGATTGCCGACAAATTGAATTTGTCGTTCCACACCATCACCACCTATCGGAAAAATATCAGTGCCAAACTCAATATTCATTCCACTGCCGGACTGGTAATTTTTGCCGTGCTGCATCATTTAATAGAGATAGATGGTGCAAAAATCCCGAATTGATATTCGCGGCGAGTGCTGCTTTTTTCGTAAATTTGCAACACTTTTTTTTAAAAAATCTACCAGTGTAATGAAATTTTCGAAAATACTTAAGTATGGCAGCATATTCGTTGCCACGATGATGGTGTGTTTTGTGGTGGGGCTGTGTGTGGGCGGACTATTGCGCGGCATCTCCTTGCAAGAAATGTTTGTGGAAAAGGGTGCGAAAATTGTGGATTTTGCGGGCATCATGCTGGTGTTTTTGGTGCTGTTTTTTCCCGGTGGTGGTGCTTTCTGTCACCGCCCACGAATTCGGGCATTTCCTCTTTGGACGGCTCTCCGGCTATGAGTTTGTGTCGTTCAGGGTACTCAATTGGGTGCTACTTCGCGAAGGCGGACGATGGCGCGTGAAGCGCTTTTCCATTCCCGGCACATTGGGGCAATGCCTAATGGTGCCACCCGAAAAACAGATTTCCGACATTCCCTCCACAGCCTATTTCTTTGGTGGTGTGGCAATGAATTTACTGCTCACCACGGTGGCGGCACTCCTGTGGTGGTGGCTACCGGCAGAATCGGCTGTGGGCAAATGGTTGCTCGTGCCCCTACTGTTGCTGTTCATCATTGTGAATACATTTATGTTACTCACCAATGGCATTCCTATGTGTGTGGGAGGCATCGCCAATGATGGCAAAGATGCGCTTTCAATGCACAAAAATGCGAAGGAGAAACGGGCATTTGTGCTGTTGCTTCGCATGAATGCTGCCATACAAAGCGGTAAGCAACTGAAGGAGCTCCCCGAGCAATGGCTTGCTGATGTGGATGTGGCTTCGGCAGAAGGCTTGCTCAGCCGCAATGTGGCTTTGTATAAATTGGCTGCTATGTGCGATTTATTTCAATTCCGGGAAGCACTCGAGCTGATGGAAGAGCTGCATCAAAGCCAAAAGTATACCGGCATCCTGCAATATGAATTGGAATGTGAAATGGTGTTTCTC
>JBJECV010000131.1:0-8349 GCA_051871435.1 Sodaliphilus sp.
CGATGGCAGCTAAAATCGGCGCCGACTGCCCGTTTTTTATCTACAATCAGCCCATGATAGCCACCGGCATTGGCGATGTGCTTGAGCCTATAGCGGTGGATTTGAAAGGAAAAACGATGCTGTTGGTGAAGCCCGACGTGTCGGTACCCACCAAAGCGGCATACGCATTAGTGACACCCGCAGAGCCGGAAAAGGCGCTACCCGAAATTCTGTGCGCCGGCATCGACACCTGGGCGGAAGATTTACACAACGATTTTGAAAAGAGCGTGTTTGCACAATACCCCGGTTTGGCAGAAGTGAAGCAGCGCATTGCTGACAGTGGCGCAAGGTATGCCGCCATGTCGGGGTCGGGGTCGTCGATTTTCGGGATTTACGACAGTGCCGAATTGGCAGACGCCGCCGCAGAGCAGTTTGGCGAATATAGCCATTATGTCATATCGCTGTAATGCCGTAGGCGTTCCGCAAGTGGAAAAGGCAAGTTGGCACTAAAATTGCACACATTATATATAAGATGACAAAATGCGGGTATGCACCATCGATGCATGCCCCGATTAATAATGAACTAAACACAATTCAGATATGAGCAAACAAGAACAAGAAAAGAATCAAAACGTGAATCCGCAAGAAGATTCCAAGCAGGAAACCCCTATCACCGACACTCCGCAGGAAGAGCCCGAAGCGACAGAGCCTGACGAAGTGCAAGCCACTGTGGACGAAACTCCGGCGGAAGAAGAACTCGACGAATTGGAGCAAGTGAAGGCGCAATTGGAAAAATCGCAAAAGGAATACCTTTTCTTGATGGCGGAATTCGACAACTATCGCAAGCGCACCCTCAAAGAAAAAGCCGACTTGATTAAAAACGGAGGCGAGCGTGCCATGCTGGATTTGCTGCCCGTGGTCGACGATTTTGAGCGCGCCATTCAAGCCGTGGAAAATTCCGACGACGTGCAGGCTGTGAAAGAAGGAATCCTACTGATTTACAATAAATTCGTGAAATATTTGGAATCGCAACAAGTGAAGGCAATGGAATCGACCGGCGCTGTGTTTGATGCCGATATCCACGAAGCTGTGACCACTTTCCCCGCTCCTGAAGAAGAGATGAAAGGAAAGGTGATCGACACCGTGCAAAAGGGTTACACCATCAACGATAAAGTGCTTCGCCACGCAAAAGTGGTGGTGGGGCAGTGAGTTTTTAGAAGATTTTTTTAGAAGAGTTATTTAGAAGTTAAGAAGATTTTTTTAGAAGTTAAAGAAGTTAAAGAAGTTAAAGAAGTTAAGACGAATGTCTATTTGCTTCCAACCACTAAATGGCTAAAGGCTAACAGCTAACGGCTATCTAATCTAATCTCTAATTTCTCAATTTTTTTGAATATGGATAATAAGAGAGACTACTACGAAGTGCTTGGCGTGGGTAAGAATGCTACCGACGACGAATTGAAAAAAGCCTATCGTAAGTTGGCAATAAAATATCACCCCGACCGTCAGCAAGGCAAAACCGATGCTGAAAAGAAAGAAGCCGAGGAAAAATTTAAAGAAGCAGCTGAAGCCTACGACGTGCTTTCCAATAAAGAAAAACGCGAAAACTACGACCGCTTCGGATTTAATGCTCCGAATGGCGGATTTGGTGGCTTCGGCGGATTTGGCGGTGGCATGTCGATGGACGACATTTTCTCGCAGTTCGGCGACATTTTCGGTGGTTTTGGCGGATTTGGCGGCGGCGGACGTCAGGGTCGCAGAGTGCAGCGCGGTAGCGATTTGCGTGTGCGCGTGCGCCTCAGCCTGAAGGATGTGGCACATGGCGTGGAAAAGAAACTGAAAATTCCACGCATGGTGTCGTGCTCCGATTGCAATGGCACCGGCGCAAAAAATGGCACCGAACTCGAAACTTGCCCCGTGTGCAAGGGCTCGGGTGTGGAAATACGCATGCAGCGCACCATCTTGGGCACGATGCAAACCCAAAGCGAGTGTCATCGCTGCGGCGGTAAGGGCAAGATTATCAAACAGAAATGTAGCACTTGCGGTGGAAACGGCTTGGTGAAGCGCGAAGAAGTGATTTCGGTGAACATTCCTGCTGGTGTGGGCGAAGGAATGACGCTGAAAATGAGCGGCAAAGGCAATGAAGCTCCCGGTGGAGGCATCCCCGGCGATTTGCTCATCGTGATTGAGGAAGAACGCCACGATCAATTGCACCGCGATGGCAGCGACTTGGTGTACAACCTCATCTTAGACATCCCCACAGCCGTGTTTGGCGGCAAAGTGGAAGTGCCCACTGTGGATGGCAAGGTGCGTGTGAGCATCGATCCCGGCACGCAACCCGGCAAAATCCTGCGCTTGCGTGGCAAAGGTTTGCCCTCGCCCGACCACTACGGCACCGGCGATTTATTAGTAAATATCACTGTATATGTTCCGGAAGAGCTCACCGAATCGGAACGCAAAGCCTTTGAAGCACTGCGCGATTCCAAAAATATGAAGCCCTCCGAATCAGTGAAGAACAGAATCTTTGAGCGCTTCCGCCATTTCTTCGACTAAGGACCGCTCCTTATTCCACTTCGCTTATGGCTAGCCATCATCATTCCACTTCGGCACATGTGCCACGCATGCAAGCCCACTACACCCAGTTTCTGGCGCGTGAGCAGATGCCTTTGCTCGATTTCGTGATGAAGAAATTGGATGGCATCAGCAAGAGTAAGGCGAAAGCCATTCTTGCCGGTGGCGGAGTGCTCGTGAATAAGCAAACACAAACGCGCCACGACTATCCGGTGCATCCCGATGATTTGGTGGAAGTGAGCAAAAGCCGCAATAATGGCGGCGCGAGGTTCGATTTTAGCGAATTTTTCACGGTGGTGTATGAAGACGAGCACTTGATAGTGGTGGATAAAGCCGACGAGGTGCTGTCGATGGGCGTGGGGCACAACAGCCTCAACATGAAAGATTTGCTCGACAGGTATTTTGCAGAAACCCGCCAGCGATGCCATGCCCATGTGGTGCATCGGCTCGACACCCGCACCTCCGGGCTAATGATGTATGCCAAAAGCACACAAGTGCAGCAATTGCTCACCGCCGATTGGCACAAAACCATCATCGACCGACGCTATGTGGCTGTGGTGGAAGGAGCGATGGAAAAGAACGAGGGGCATGTGGAGAGTTGGCTGAAAGACACTCCGGCTATGAAAATCGTGAGCAGCCGCACCAATAATGGCGGCAAATGGGCAAGCACCGACTGGCGGCTCATTGAGCAAAACGAACGATTTGCCTTGCTGGAATTGCATCTGCACACCGGCAGAAAAAATCAGATACGCGTGCACATGCAGGTGATTCACCATCCCATCGTGGGCGACTACAAGTATGGTAGCCAAACCGACGGCGCCAAGCGGATGTGTCTGCACGCATTCCGCTTAGCATTTTATCATCCCATCAGCGGCGAAGCCTTGCATTTCGAAACCCCCTTTCCCTCCTATTTCCTATCATTTTTCAAGAACAAAAAGGCGAAACGATAGCCCATCTGCATTTTCCATATTTAAAAAATGTGAATGTGATGGTGTGGTTTCGTTCGTTTTTCGTATTTTTGTAGCATCAATTATCCATTAAATGATAGAAACAATGAAACATACGATTTTTACTAAAACGTGTATCGCTTTTGCCGCAGTGGCAAGCATGGGATGCTCCGTGTGGGCAGAGCAACTCCCGCAACCCGCCACCACCGGCGGTATGCCCTTGATGGAAGCCATGAGCAAGCGATGCTCACAGCGCGACATCGACCCGGCATCGGAAGTGACTAAGCAAGAATTGAGCAATATGCTGTGGGCGGCTTGGGGCATCACCCACGATGACAAGCGCACCGTGGCCACCGCTATGAATCGCCAAGAACTGGAAATCTATGTGGTAACCGCCAAGGAAATTAGTCGCTATGATGCCGGCACCAACACGCTCACCACCATCGCCACCGGCGACTTCCGCAACCAAGTGGCGATGCAAGATTTTGCCAAGCAAGCCCCGGTGAACATTGTGTTTGTGGGCGACAATCAGAAGCAAAAAGATGTGATTCATCAGTGCTATGCAGCCGGAGCCGCCTCGCAGAATGTGTATTTGTATTGCGCACAAGCGGGATTAAAAACCGTGTTGCGCTATGGTTGCGACCGCGAAGCGATGAAGCAAACCATGCAATTAGATGATAGCAAAACCATACTCTATGTGCAAACCGTGGGACGCTGATGAGCCTACTCACTGCTAAATAATTTGTATTCGATATGCGTAACTTATTATGGACATTGCTGATAGTGGGAGCCGTGTTGGGCATTTCTTCTGCCATCTACACTTGTGATTATCATCAAGAAGACCCGCAATATGTGCTCTACGACGATGTGGTGACTGCCGCCACCCACAGCAATGCCACCGTGCATGCCACCGACAATGGCGATGAACATGTGCTTCAAACTCACTTGAAGCCCGGGCGCCTGTCGGTGCTCTTCAACGACACCAACGCCCTGCAGTTGCAAGCGGCGAAAGCCAATGGCATCAACCCCATTACCGACATTCAGTCGGCTTTTCACCTCAATCGCCACATTCAGCACATCCACACTTGCAACGAATATTATGTAGATTCGATGAAATATGCCCTGCCCTACTTGGTGCCCAAAGCCGCCGCTTTGCTCCACGACATTGGTAAGGCGTTTCACGACACCATCATTGCACGCGGCGGAAAAGGCTATCGGATTAGGGTGAACAGTGCACTGCGCACCGACTACACCGTGAGAATGCTCCGCAAGCGCAACCGCTCTGCCACCGAAAATTCGTGCCACCTGTATGGCACCACTTTCGATGTGAGTTGGACTAAATTCGACTGCTTGGATGAGAGCTACAAAGTGTCGTTGGAAAGTTTGAAAAACATTCTGGCGGAAATCATCTACGACCTCAGAGAAAAAAAGCGGTGCTATGCCATTTACGAAGCCAAGCAGGGGTGCTTCCATATCACCGTGCGATGAGGTCCAACTTTTATCAGTTACCACTTTACTAAAAAATATTGACAAAAAAAATGACTGAACAAAATGCAATTGCCCTCTACCTGAAATATAGTGGCAATAAAAATGTGAATATTCGTGTGGCACTCGTGGATTGCGACGGCGTGCTCTACGATTCAATGAAAAATCACACGCGCGCATGGGTGAAACTCATGAAGAAAAACAATGTGAAATGCTCACGCGACGAATTCTACCAATATGAAGGAATGACCGGGGCAAATATCATTAAAATGATGTTTCGCCGTGGCGCCGGCAAAAATCTTACCGACGAAGAAGCGTGGGAATACTATAAGGTGAAGGGACGATACTTTAATGAATTGGGCGAACCGGAAATGATGCCGGGCGCGAAAGAGGTGCTCCAAATCACCAAAGATGCCGGATTGCGCAATATTTTGGTTACCGGCTCGAATCAGCCTTCCATTTTGGAACGCATCGACAGCGACTATGCCGGGCTATTTGAAGCCGAACGCGTGACCGGTGTGGATACCAAAAACGGCAAGCCCAACCCGGAGCCGTATTTGCGCGGACAGCAAAAAGCCGGCGCCAAGCCGAGCGAATGTATCGTGATTGAGAATGCGCCTTTAGGCGTGCAGGCAGGGCATGCGTCGGGGTCGTTTACCATAGGCGTAACCACCGGACCTATTCCGGAAAAAGACCTCTATAAAGCGGGTGCCGACATTGTGTATCCGAGTATGACGGCACTTGCCGAAGCGCTACCGGCTTTGCTTGAAGCCTTGCGCACCACGCAATTGTAATCCACATTTCATCACTCACATCTGCTTTCGTTATGGCTCAAAATCTTGTATTCACCAACGATGTAAGCGCGGCGCTCAACACCATTCTCAACACCACCCCACACAATCGTGTGGCGGTGATTATGGACGAAAACACGCAGCGCTGCGTGCTCCCCAAAATCGATAGTCCGCACCTGCGCGATGCCGCCATCATCACCATTGGCGCCGGCGATGCGTGCAAGGATTTGGCCACGCTCAGCGGGGTGTGGGAAGCACTGCAAGCGTGCGGCGCCACACGGAAATCCATCGTGGTGAATTTGGGCGGAGGTGTGGTGACCGATTTGGGCGGATTTGCTGCCGCCACCTTTAAGCGTGGCATCAATTTTGTGAATGTACCCACCACACTGCTCAGCGCGGTGGATGCTGCTGTGGGTGGCAAAACCGGCATCAATTTTGGCGGCTTAAAAAATGAGATAGGATGCTTTAAGGAAGCCTCGCATGTGGTGATTTCCACTTGCTTTTTCAGCACTTTGCCCGTGGAAGAATTGAAATCGGGCTATGCCGAAATGCTCAAGCACGGTATGCTCAGCGGCGAAGAGGAGTTTGAGCAATTGCTTGCCTTCGATTTTGAGCATGCCGATGCCGAACAGTTGCTCCGGTTGCTCCGCGCTTCCGTGCTAGTGAAGCAGCGCATCGTGGAGGAAGACCCTCACGAGAAAGGCATACGCCGCGCCCTCAATTTGGGCCATACCGTGGGTCACGCCTTCGAAAGCAAAGCCCTACACGATGGCAAACCCATTGCCCATGGCTATGCCGTGGCGTGGGGGCTCGTGGCAGAGATGGTGCTCTCGCACAATCTGTTGGGATTCTCGTCGGCGCATTTGCATCGGTTGGCGGAATTTGTTTACCGCCATTATGGCGCTTTTCATATCACCTGCGACCACTACGATGAATTGCTCCACCTTATGCAGCACGACAAAAAGAGCGAAGCGGGCGAAATCAATTGCACGCTGCTCTCTGCCTGCGGCGAGGTGAAGCCGGGACAAGTGATTAGCGCCGAAGAGATGCGCATTGCGCTCGACATTTACCGCGACTTGATGCACATTTAATGATATATGCTATTTTATTGATTACAAACAAAATAACGGATATTGAACATGAACAAACTTGCGCTATTGATTGCCTTTTTGATGTGGATGAGCACTTGTTTCACAGGGTATGCCCAAGCCATGAATGTGATTCGCGATGTGCTCCATCCGGTGGATAATTTGATGATCGACGATGGGTATTTCCTATCGGTGTACGACCACCACATTGCGCCCAATAAGATGCCCAACGAACTGTTGGGGCTGAAAAACAACCCCAAATCGATGGAGCAAAAATTGGTGGTGAAGCGCGATTGGGGCTCAATATCTGCCGGCACATTTGTGCATCAAGTCACCTTCACGCCCAATGGCTCCATTTCCACCATCACCGTGCCGGCGCAAATGGTGAATGGCATGCAAAATTATGAGGAGAAGGTGGAAATTGAGTATTTCCAGGATGGGAAATTTGCCACACTGCTGAAATTCAACAAGGTAAACACCATCAATGGCGTGGAAAATCGTGCTGACCAAACGCAATATGGCTACAACAGGGCTGGCTTGCTGGTGAAGGAAGTCTACAATATGTACACCCCGGGGCCTGACAATAAATGGCACAAAGAGCCCTCATTTGCCGATAAAGAAGACTTTGTGTACGCCTACGATGCAGAAGGACGCTTGCTTTCGGCTAAGGTGGATGCCCTCAACGGGGAAGCGCAGTACAATGAGCGCGGCTACCTATCGAAAATCAAAAAAGACGGCTACATCGCCTACGAATTTGAATACGATAACGCCGATGGCTTGACCTACGCGCTTTCGAAAACGCACGACGAAGGACCCGACGACGATGTGCCGATAGCCATCGAAACCACCTTCACGCGCAATACCCATGGCGACGCGGTGAAAGTGACCAAAGCGCGCCACATTTGCAACAGCCGATGGCTGCCCATCCGCAAAGGCACGCCCAAAACCTACACCATCGCCTACACCTACGATAACCAAGGCAATTGGACCAAAGCCACTATCAGCCAAGCCAAATCCATCATCGCCACCATCATCCGCACCTTCACCTACTAATAGGGAAAGAGGATAGCAGTTTGATAGTGGTCAGTAGATATATGACATCAGATAACGACAGAATTTTTAGGGAAATATCCCTCAACATACAAGAATCTCCTCTTCGGTAGTTCTTATAGAGAAAGTCAATATCGCTTTTTTATTAATTTGCGGCTCATGAAGTCCGCTTCCCTATCGTTTGCGAATTGACACTTTTCTCAACAAAATTGCAGCCACACCAATATGGTCTGCTCACAAAAGGCTACCAAAGGAGATTCTTTTTTTAAAAAGAGATTGCACGGATCAGTAGAAAAATAGTGGGGGCACCAAACCAAAGCCGACGAAAAATCCCACCCACCGGTAGGGACATGCCTTCGGCATGTAATGGGTGCAAACCACTTAACCACAACCACTTACACAACCATCGCAGGGGCGCAATACTTAGCGCACGCCCCCACA
>JBJECV010000132.1:0-32235 GCA_051871435.1 Sodaliphilus sp.
AATTTCGGGCTCTCCAGAATTTATGCTTGCCCCCACTATTTTTCTACTGACCCATATTACCCCCACACTTTTTCTACTGAGCCAATTTGTAGCTTCGGTTCTCTCAATAAAAAAGCAACTCACCATTCTTGGTAAGTTGCTTTTTTGCGGTGCGTACAGGACTCGAACCAGCGACCTCCTGCGTGACAGGCAGGCATTCTAACCAACTGAACTAACGCACCATTTAAGTATGTTACGCAACTGATTTCCCTCAATTGCGTGTGCAAAGTTACAACAAATTTTTCACCCCACCAAATTTTTCCCCCAAAAAAATCACAATCCCACAAATCTTGCATTTAAGCCTAACACAAAATCCTTCTCACACCTCAATCCGAATTTCTGAGCCTCACCAAGCAATTTATTCACCATCTATCGCCCCCCCCACCACACAATATTAATATTCCACTTAACTTTTTTTTAAATTTCTGCCGAAAATTTAGTTTTTTTGCTAAATTTGCATTTGATTTCTCGTAATCATCGTTTGAAATAAGTAGTTAGGCTAAATGTTATGCCTAAGTATGAACAGCAACTTTGATAAAGACACGCCGTATTGCATTTAATTAGGTTTTCCCTGAAAGATGTGATGGTCGGGCGGGTAACGAGACTTCAAGACATAATAAGGCGTTTACAAGCGCACTGTTTCAAGACGTGTCGTAATCTTGCAAATTTTCGAAATTAAAGTCTTGAACAATGCAACGGTAGATGCCGCGGGTGTGATTTTCATAACCACATTTCCCTACCCACGGGATAATTGTACCCTCACGGGTGCAATCTTTCCCGTGAAAGGTGTGGGATTCAAGTGTAAGGTGAATCTTCATACGGCGTGGCTTCTGACGTTGTCTGTTCAACTTTAATGGGCAATGCAAGAGCCTCGACACGTGGAATAGGCAACAGTACGATTCCACGCTTTTTTATGTCCGTATTTGAATATTAACGAATAAAAGAGCGTATTTAAAATGGACATTCTAATAGGTAGAGAAGGTAACCAACCATTCCCACTGAGCGAATCAAGCATAAGTCGCAAGCATGCTATCTTTCACATGGATGAGCGCACAGGCGCTATGACACTGCGCGACAATAATTCTGCCAACGGCACCTACATCAAAGCCGCCAACGGCTCTTTCAAGCGCATCCTCACAGAAGTGAAAGTGGGATTCGACAATGTGGTTCGCGTAGGCGCTGTACACACATTCAAAATTAAGGACCTTCTCAATCAACCCGCACCACCATCTGCACCCGAGGTGGATATCACCAAGCTGCGTAGCGTTTACGACATTTATAATGCCAACAAAATGAGTATTGAAGCGCAAACGTCAAACATTATGATGCTGCGCTTAGGAGCCATGTCGCTCTCTGGTGTGATTGCCCTCATTGCATCGGCTGTCATCCCCGAAGACAGCATGAACCCCACCACCAAAATCATCATTCAAGTGCTTTCCATTGTGGTGGCTTTAGGATTGGCATGGGTGATTGTGGGCATAAAAAACAAGAGCCTAATCAGAAGAAAAGACCAAAACGAGCGATATTTTAAGTCCAATTACTGTTGCCCTAAGTGTGGCTACCACTTTGGAAACCAAATCTATAGCAACATTCTTGCGCAAGGACATTGCCCCAATAAAAGCTGCAAGTGTAAGTTTACCGGCAAATAAGGGTCTTTATTTATAGAACCAACCAATCAAACGGATGTTATGAAACACTTGCAACATTTATCTCAACTCTTACTACTGGTGCTTACTATCAGCTTTGGCACCGGCAGCATCCAAGCCCAACACACCTATGTGGTGGCGGTGGGTCTCGGCCATTATAAATATCCCAAACAGGCACAAAATCTCCCGTGCTCGGAAGCCGATGCACGAGCCATATCGCATTTCTTCCACAACTACAATGGCAGCTCGGTGTTTATGTTGCTCAACGAAAATGCTACACGCTCGCATATCCTCAAAGTATTAAAGCAAGAATTCGCCAAATCCACCGTCAACGATGAAATCATTTTCATGTATAGCGGACATGGATTTCAAGGCGGACTCACTTGCTACGATTTCAGCGCCACCGAGCCCAAATCATATATCTTCTATAATGAAATACAAGAGATTATGAAAGCCGCCAAAGCAAGGCGTAAAATAATTCTCGCAAATGCTTGCTACTCCGGAGGATTGAATCTAAAAACGCCTAACAATGGATCGACCAACCGTAGGACAAGCTCTTCAAGCGTGATGCTCTACACCTCAAGCCGGCCCCAAGAAGTGTCGTGGGAAAGAAGCGATATGGATAATTCTTTCTTCGTGAAACGCATTTTGGAAGGATTTCAAGGAGCAGCCGATGCCAATAAAGATAAAAAAGTAACGGCAAGAGAATTGTTCAACTATGTGAACCCACGTGTCATCAGCGACACATATAATAAGCAGCATCCACAAATGTGGGGACGCTTCGATGATAGTATGGTTGTAGTTTATGTTAAATAAAAATTAAGAATAATGATTATCACATGCCCGGGATGCGGTCGTCGATTTAATTTGGAAAGACGCCCACCAGCCACTTTTCGTTGCCCAAAATGCGCTTTTACGGCGCCTTTTAGCTCCATTCTAAACGAGAATAACTCCTCTGAAGCAAGCTTTAGCACGCAAGACGGACAAATCTCACTCCACACCAATGGTGGCGTTAGCAAAACCAAGGTGGTGAGCGAACTCGCCAACACCGATCACACTCGGGTGGTGAGCGGACTCGCCAACGACGGACACACCTCAGTGGTGCCCGCATTGCAACCACAGCAAAAAAAGGCTGCTTTCGCCGTCACTTTCCAAGGACACCCCTACGCCACTATACCACTGCCGTTCGGCAATTTTGAATTAGGCAGAAATAGTAGCGACAGCAAAGCGAAAGTCCGACTCACTCCAGATATGGCAATGAGTAGAGTGCACGCCGGAATGAGAACCACTAAAATTAATGGACAAATCGTGTATCAAATCACTTCCGTAAAAAACGAAAACCCGGTGTATGTCAACAACACCCCGATTGCCAAAGGAAAAGCCTACAATTTGAAAAACGGCGACCAAGTGAGAATGGGCGATACCATTATGATTTTCCGCATAATGTAAACCAACAGGATTTCTCAACTTATTATTTGCTCATTAAAGTTTTGCAAGTAAATAATGGGATTGAAGATTGAGATCACCATTTATTCATCGCCAAGCCATTACATTAGTCTTGACTTCTAACGAGCGTAGCGAGTGATAACTTCTTTTACTTCTTAACTTTCAAAGATTAAGTTATGTCACAAAATAAAACCATAGTGCCCGGCATGAATCTCAACAGCATCAACAAAGATGCCGCTGCCGACACTTTCTACGACGAACTCTATAGCCGGTCGGCTACACCCGACAATAATCGCACGTGCATCGGGGGTGGAGAACTCATCAATGAGCCCACCAATGCACCACTTTCTTCATTCGTGAGCGATGCACAGCGACCCGCCTTCGCAGAACACGCACGCTTCTTCAAAATGAAAGAACGTGTGGTGGTGGGCGTGCTTTTCTCTATCTCTAAAGGACTGCTCGGAGAAATTTTTCCCATTTATTTGGGAAAAAACATTATTGGCAAAAACGAAAATTCCGACATTGTGCTTGCCGAAAACACCGTTTCGCCCGAACACGCCATTTTGCACACCCGCAAAACCGACGCCGGCCTTAAAACCACCATCACGGATTTCAACTCTATGTATGGCACCATCGTGAATCAAGAAGATGCCAGATTCGAAACCCTGACACTGCACGAAAACGATGTAATCACTATCGGGCACCACTACAAATTCATTATCAAATTTTTTGAAACCGAAAAGTATAACCTGGCAGAAGACCCCGACTTCCAACACGAGCCCACTCAAGCTCCCGCAGCTCCCGGCCGGGCCGAAAATCCCGCGCAAGAAACCGTGGAACAAGATTTCTATAGCCCCTCTCCAAAGGACAATGACTCCTCTCGAACTGTGTTGTATTAACTTCAAAAGCAAAAACAATGGCAATCATCCGACTTCAAGGCGACCAAGAAAGGAAGCAAGGCATTTACTACGAATTCGATACCAAATCAGCACCCATCGGCGAAGGCGGCATGGGTAAGGTGTATCGTGGACGCAGAATTAATATGCGCACAAGCGAAACTCGCGATGTGGCTATCAAATTTATGTTTTCAGGACTGCCTGCCACCTCCATCACCAGAGCTCGTAATGAGGCCGGCATCAGAATCCAGCACGAAAACCTCGTGGAAATGATGGGGTTCCTTGCAGTGGAAAATATAATGCCCGATGGCAGCAAATCTGTTAGATACCATGTGGTGAGCGAATTGCTCATCGGGGTGTCGCTCTCCGATTTGCTTCAAGGGGTGGTTACCGACCAAATGGGTAACGTGATCCCGTATGCGCAAACGCTCTACAAAATGCATAACGAAGACCCTTGCTTTTTTGCCGTGACTATCGTGAAAAAAATTCTGGCCGGTATTTTGTCGCTACACGATGCCGGCTACATACACCGCGATATCGACCCGTCAAACATTATGATTACCACCGACGGCAAAGTGAAACTCATCGACTTTGGTATCGCCAAGAAAATCAGCGCACTCAAAACCCTCGACCGCAACCTCACCACCGCCGGACAGTTTATGGGCAAACCTCAATATGCAGCACCGGAACTCTGTATCGGCGATGTGAAAAATCACAACAAGCCCACCGACATCTACTCTATCGGCATTATGCTATTCCAATTAATCGTGGGCCATCTGCCTTTTGAAGGATCGGCTATGGCTATCCAAAGTGCACATATCCACCGAAAGATGCCGCTGTTCTTAATCAAAGACAGAGCACTACGCAAAATCATACAAAAGGCCACAGAAAAAGACTGCATGAATAGGTATCAGTCTGCCGCCGAATTTAGAGCCGCTCTCGATAGTTGGAACCCCATAGCATCGCACGTTAGCCGTCTCCCTCTCTTGGTGGCAGGCGGCATCGGCGTGGTAGGCTTAATTGTGGCAATCGTATTGCTATGGCCCTCAAGCAAGCCGGCTACAGAGCAGCAGGAGCCTGTAGCCAACTCGGTGGTGGTCGACAACACGCAGCCGGACAATATCAATGAGGTGCGTAAGCAATTGAAAAATCCCGCCTCTGCCAAGCAAGCATTTCAGAAGCTGAAAGAGTGGGTGGATGCCGGCGATATCACTGCCATGTATATCATGAGCCGATTGTATGCAGAATCTACAAGCCACTACACATTAGATAATGATATCGTTACGATGCAAGCAAATCTTCAAGGTGTGGTGAAGCCTAATCAAGAAGAAGCGCGTCGATTATTGGAAGAAATTATCAACAAGGACCACGAACACTATCAAGCACTCTACGATTTGGCTGCCTTCTATTTCGACCTCAGAGATAATGAATTGGATACTGCAAAAACATTGCTCAATAGAGCTTACGAGGCTGCCACTAAGGCGGAAGACCCCGTTTACGTGAACAAAATCAACGCTTTACTCCGACTGTATAATTAATTGTAAGTTATGAATGCAATTTCAATCCCACAAATGCCTAAGCCCGTAGTCGACGACCTCAAAATCATTGCCGACAACAATCTGTGCTGCGCCTGCGGCCAGTCGGGCATAGGGGGCAGAAAGGAAAATCAAGACACCTACGGAGGAGTGGGTAATCCCGACAAGGTGATTCTCACCGTGTGCGATGGTATGGGAGGCGCTGCCGGCGGACAAACAGCATCCGGCATTGCCGTGCGCGAAATCATTGCACACCTGTGCATGATCCCTGCGCAGGAAATCACCGTTGAAAGTGTGAAAGAAGCTATTCAGCAAGCCAACGAGGCCATCTATCAGCACGCCGCCGAAGTGCCACAACTTCGAGAAATGGGCACCACTGCCACCGTGCTCGTCATCACCCAAAAAGCTGCATTCGTGGCACATGTGGGCGATAGCAGAATCTACCGCATTCGAAAAGGGAAAAAGGCTTTCCGCACATTCGACCACTCTAAAGTGTTTGAAATGGTGCAGCAAGGCATCATCACAGAAGAGCAAGCCAGGCAATCGAGCTTCTCCAATATCATCACCCGCGCCTTAGGCATACGCCCCACAGTGGAGCCGGATGCCGCCGAAATACCTTATAAAAAAGGTGATAGATTCATCCTTTGCTGTGATGGAATTTGGAACACCGAGCCCGAACCCGATATCATCAAATTGTTCGCGATCAAAGACTCTACTCAAAATGTGGTGAAGCACGTCACTGCCACAGTCAACGATAAAGGCATTGAGCGAGGCTGCGAGCACGACAATCTCACCATCATTATGGCGGAAATGAAACAAAATTCAGAGCTCCAACAAAGCATGCTTCACCACACCGCTCAGCGCTTATCTGCTTTTTGCAAGCGATTGAAAGGCAAAAATAGAAAATAATCAACACACTAATTGATAACTAAAATAGATTCGCAATATGAAAAAAATAATGATTGGCAGATCACTTGACTGCGACATCGTAATCCCCGACGAAACCGACAATGTGAGCCGACACCATGCTGTAATATCTTTCGATTTCTTCGGAAGAATGAAATTGAGCGACACCAGTAGCAATGGCACTTTGATTAACGGACTCAAAATGCTCAAAGGTGCCTCTATTCCCGTAACCAAAAACGATAAAATACAACTCGGCGACGCTTGGCTCTTAGATTGGAATTTGGTGGAAGACCCCTACAAAGCGGCAAGAAGAAACGCTATCATTGCTGCAGCAGTGGCGCTTGTGCTGGCTATAGCAGGCATCACGTGGATGGTCTACAGCTCTTGCAATCCCACAGAATCCCCCGCCATAGTCGTCCCAAAGCAAAGTGTACACCCTGGCCCCGACTCATGGAATAAAGACTCCACCAATAAAGTGGCTCCCACACAAGAAGGAGTGAAATCGGCCACAAATCCCAAGAAGCAAGCCAAAGCGCCTAAAGCCAAAACTCGCTCAAAAAAAACGAGAAAAAGAAATACGGAGCCCGAAATCCGAAAAACTCCGCATCAACAGGCTGAAAAACAACTCACCGACAAATACAAAGAAAAATCCGACATGCCCGTAGTAAACTAAACATCAAGCCGCATTATGAAACGATTTCTCATCATATTCTCTCTTATTTTCTCCACAGCATCTCTCTGTGCACAATCGGTGGACTGGCTCGTGGCTCCTCAATATTCCGATATCCGGTATTTCGGACCACAAATGTACAAAGTCACCAAAAATGGCAAAGTGGGCTTAATCAGCACCGACGGAACTACCATCGTGCAGCCTCAATACGATGCCATCGGACTTTTCTACGAAGGAAGAGCCATTTTGGCCAACAAAACACAAGACGGATGGCAAATAAAAGGTGTGATTACCGACAATGGTGTGGTGAAATACGCTACAGGCACCTACTATCTGCTCAACGATTATAAGTTTTTCTCCGAAGGATTTATCACCGTTACTAACACGCACGGCAAGTATGGCTACTTGGACGAAAATTGCGAGCCCGCATTCGAATTCTCTTCCGATGAGGTCCGACCATTTAGCGAAGGCTTTGCCGCAGTGGGAAACGAAGACACATTTCACTGGATCAATACCTCCGGCGAACAAATTTTGCCTCGATTAAGCAATGGCGGCACCCCGTATGGCGGCACCAATTTCTACAATGGCAAAGCCTATTTGTGGGATGAAGACGGCGAAATTTTTGTGTTGGAAGATGATGGTAGCGACAGAAAGATGCCAAACAGCGACAGCTTTGTGGTTGATTTCCTCTACCGCGTGGGCTCCGAATTTGGAGAAAATGTGAACTACACCACCTATGAGCAAACTTTCAGCCAAGAATGGCGCCCCGATTGCAAAAATGGCAAGTGGACTTTCACAGCAAGCAATGGACACACCTTGAGCCCTTATCAATACGATGAAGTGAGAAAATTCTCCGACGGAGCGGCGGTGGCCGCCATCAATGGCAATTACGGGTTGCTACATATTGTGCCGGATAATGCCTCTTTCTCCTCACGCAATGTGAAGAGCAACCACCAATACTCCGAAGGAGGCGCCTCCAATTGCGAATTTCAACTGTCGGTGCCGGAACAATATCGCAATCAAGACATCACCATACAAGTGATTGACGTAGAAACAGGAAAGCCAATCACCATCAACAGCAAAGGAAACGACCGATACGCTTTCTCGTATCAGCCTTCCACATCTAATAAGAAAGAAAACAAAGATTTCAAAATTGAGGTGAAAAACGATGGAAAAGTGCTTTGGCAAGGCAAGGAAAGCTACTCCTTTGAAAAGCGCGCCAAATTGAAAAGCTTTATCCGTGTGCTCAACAATGGAGCTAACGCCAACGACCGATGCATCGTAACGGCTACCATCAAAAATCCATCCTCAGTGGATGTGACAACCACCGTTACTCTCTCCGGTGGGGGCGCTAAAGCGCATTTCGCCAACAAAAGCGTGAAAATGACAATCCCGGCCTACAGCACACGCTCCATCACCAGCTACTTCGTGGTGCAAAAAGTGGAACTCAACGGATGGTGCGCCGTGAACACCTCTAATGGCGCAGCAGCTAAGCGAACCGGACTACAATTACGACCATTTTAAACATTTTATAACTCTATAAACATATCAATTTTATTATGAACAAATTAAGTTTAATTCTCTTATCTCTATGTGTGGGATTTGCATCGGCAAATGCACAAATAGAAGACGACGGTTTCGGACAAAAGGCGGCTACTCCGAAATCAGAAACAAGCAAACCCGCAGGTAAGCAAATCAACGTGAAAACTAAAAACTACAACTACGAACTCTCTGTGGGAGCACATGTGGGCGGAGGCTTGACCCGCATGGCGGAAGGCGACGACCTGAAATTTACCGACGGGGGGAATCTGAGCTTCGGCGGTGGCTTGGCTGCCAATATACGCTTCGGCGGTAAAGACTCTCGTGGACGCGCTCTCGACGGGCAAGGATTGCTCGGAGCCGCCCTCGAACTCAACTACAAGTACGCCTCTGTGAAAACTCTCGGCGAAAAAGATTTGAAAATGAGCTACTTTGAAGTGCCTATCTTATTCCAAATCTATCCCTGCTACAACACTAAGCAACTCAAAAACCTCTACATTGAAGTGGGACCCACCATTGCCGGAACTTTGTCGTCGAGCCCCGAAGCTATCAAAATCGGAAACACCAGTTATCACACCGGCGACATTAAAGGATTTGACGTGAAAGCCACTGTGGGTGTGGGATATCGTTTCAACAAAACATCGGCCAACGACGGGCTCTACATCAACGCACGATATTATCTCGGCACCAGCGAACTCGCCGGCAACTTCCCCGCCAAACTCAGCACAGCGGAATTTTCCATCGGCTATCTCTTTAAATGTATCGGCACTAAAAAGAAATAATCACCAATAAATAATTGAAACAATGAAAAAATTTTTAAATATATCTTTCGCATTCCTCGCCCTCTTAGGAATCCTCTCGTCGTGCAGCAACGATGATATTAAAATCGGAAATACCACCGTGGTAAGGGTGGACCCTTCTTCCGTGCTCTCTACCTTCACCTATGAATATAAACTTGATGAACTAACCATGTTTGACAAGGACTTCAAACTCCGTGTTACCGTGCTGGCCTACAACAACGATGGACTGCTGGAAGACAAAAATGTGATCTATTGCTCCAACTACAACGAAATCGCTACAACCCAGCTCGACCTCCCCGAAGGCACTTACACCGTGTATGCCGTTACCGATGTGATGAACGACGAAATTGAATTCTGGACAATGGAAGGGACAGAAACCCTTGCTACTACCAAGGTTGTGGACCAAGGATATATCGGAGGTCGGAATAAAATCCTCGGCATCGCCACTTCTAAAATCACCGTTACGGCCGACAACACAAATGAATACTCTCTCCAACCGGAAGCAGCAGGCGCTTTGTGCATTGTGTTTTTCAACTCTGTTCACACATATTCTAACGTAACAAAATACGCATTAGAGATGACAAAGAGCTGCAATTATCTGCAATTCACCAACGACAAATCTGAAGGTTACAACACCGCAGAAGAAAGCGATAACGGCGAATTTGGTTGGTATTTGGGATATATTGAACCTCAAGAATACACTGCCGATATTATCTACAACTATTATTTTGTATTCCCTATGAAAAATGTGCAATTCAGATTCACATGTGAAACTTCCGACGACGAATATTACATACTCTCAGATCCCGGTTATGTGTCACTTGAAAGAGGTGGAGAATATAAATTCTTGGTGGATTTAAACAAAAATGTGTATAGCTATGGCGTGAAAGTGAATGGCAAAAGCAATGCAAAAGCATTGGCACCCGCTCCTAATCTCTACAGCCCGGCAAGCACAGCCACAGCAAAAACCAACAGCCAAATCTCTGCCACGGCTGATGCATTCCGTCAGATTAGCCCCAAATCTATGGCTATCACCGATCTGGCACCAAGCAAATAATGATGACTCCCATTAGCAAACATTAAATGGCAAAATAGTTGTTCTTCCGACCACCAATTGACCTCGGAAGAACAACCTTTTCCCTTTCAAATGCCACAACCTTCATCACAAAAGCAAATTAATATTCTCGCAGGAGTAAGAATAGCGTAGTGCACCGAGTCTATATTCATAGCAAATTTTTTTACTACAAAGCATATCACAATGAAATCATTACGTATCTTCCTATTTTCAGTAGCCACTTTTGCCGTGGCAGCCACAGCAAATGCCGAGCAAACCACCATCCTCAAACTCAAAGATGGCTCCGCCATCTACGGCAACATTATTGTGCAGCGACCCGGTGTCGATATCACTATGGCAGCCGACTCTGCCAATTTCGTCGTCAGCGACAGCCATCTCTATTCTTCATCTTCAAAAAAAGTGAAATACGAAGATCTGTCGCGACCCTATAAGCGCTGGGCGCTCAAAAAAAATGCACTCAAAGGCGATGCCAACGGACGCTACCTCGTGCTCTATGAAATCAAAACCAAGCGCTACACTTACCCCAATGTGGTGAAACTCAAATCCACACAAGAAGGCACCAACATCTACCATGCCGAGCAACCGTCCACCTATAAAATCCAGTGGACCGACGTGAAGGAAATAGTGCGCACCATGCCATCCTCCTACGCCAACAGGTATCTCGACGACGTGGTAATCACCACCAAAGGAAAATCCTATCAAGGCACCATCACCTCACAAGTGATTGGAAAGCAACTCTCGGTGAAAACATCTTCCGGCACACACGTTATCCCCTTGGAAGAAGTGGCGGAAACACAACGCGTGTCGCACCAAGAATCATTTAAAGTGAACGAAGTGGCCGACTACACCAACACGCTTCTGCTCGCCGACGAACACACCAAAGAGGGCATCATCATTACACAGCACTACGGCAAAAAAGCCAACGACAAATACGTAACCCTCCTGCTCCCCAACGGCAAAACCGAAAAAATTCAAAGCACCAATATCAAAGAATATCGCACCGAATATCAAAAAACTGACAATGAGGTGTATAAAAATGGTAGGGTATATGTGAATGAATTCCTCTTATCCAAAGCCAAAACCAAATCCGAAGGCGATAAAACGCTTTACGTCGACAAAAAAGTGTTCCCTTTCCCCGAAGGCATCGTGATCACGTTCAAAGCCATACGCCCCAATCTACAAGCCGGATGGTATGTGGTGGCGTTAGAGCCTCTCACAATGGAAAACGGACGCACCACCTATGGATATACACCCGAAATTAAAGAAAATAATGCCATCCAACCATCGACGACCGACATGGTGGAGGGTGTCAACACTATCTCCTACACCTATCTCTCACCAGGCTACTACGCATTAGTTTCGCCCGACAACAAAGATTCGTTTATCATCAAAATCGTAAAATAATTTTTTACCCGAGCGTAAGAAACGATTCTTTCAGCGGTCTATATCCACAAAGACAATCAAAAACTGAAATTAAAACCAATTACTAACCCTATTAACAACATTAGGTTATGAACAACAAAGATTTCAATCCAGCTATGAATGCTGACGATTACGAAAACATGGCAGTGCAAAAAAGCAACAACGCTAAGCGTTTAGCTGCCGGTGGAGCACTTTTTGTGGGCGGTGCAGCAGCCGCCGGAGCAGCAGCCTATGTGGCTACCGATAATGAAGCAGCAGCCGCAGAAGAAGATGCCAACGATGCACTCACCGCCGACAACATCGTGGATGCCGGCAACGTGGCTGATAACTACCAACCTCATGTGGAAACCGAATCCTCCGAACGCATGGTGTATGTGGAACGCGAAGCACCCGCCGAGCAATCACATGCCACCGAGCATCAGAGCGAATCACACGATGATGCTAATCCGCAAGTCACCTGGGACGAAAAAACCGTAGTCTACGACGTCAACGGCAATGTGCTGGGCTCTGAGGAAAGCGGCACGGTGCAAGGACACAAATTCTCGCTCATTGATAGCGACGGCGATGATAAAGCCGACTACCTCGCTATCGACGTGAACGACAATGGCGTGTACGAAGCCGACGAAATAGTGAAATACGACCCGTCCGACAATGTGCTCATGGGACACGAAACCACACACACCAAAGAACTTCATTACGATAATCTCAACACGGAAGATCACAACCAAATCGCACAAAACGACGACGAAAAGGAACCGATTCACAACAATTTCGACGACGAAAAACAACCGATTCACAACAATTTCGAAGACGAAAAAACCGGTGAATCCTACCGCGGCGACTTCGCAGATAACAACCGCGACTACAATCCTAACGCCGACGTGGATTATGGTAAAAATTCCAACGAATACCTCGCCGACAACCACTTCGAAGAAAACGACGACCAAGTGTATGCCGGAGTGAGCGATGAATTCTACACCGAAGCTGACACCGACATCAACAACGACGCTGATTTGGCTTACGAAGAAGACGACGACACCGACATCGAAGTCTCTGACGCTTACGCCGAAAACACCGACGACTCCTATGCAGATATGACCGACGACGACTTAATCGGATAAATGAAACGTATCAACTAACAAATTATCAACTCTAAGTTCTACCCTTGAAATAGAGGGTAGAACTTCTTAAACATTAATTACTATGCCTAAAAAAGTATGCCCCAACGGACACATCTACGATTCGAGCATCTACGGCGATGAATGTCCTCTTTGCCCAAAAGATGCAAACGAAACCCAATACAACGCACAAGCTGCCAACATCGGTGGCATGCCTCCCTACAACCAAGATCCGGTTGCTTCAGCACCCGGTACAAAAGTATCTGCGCCCGCTGCCCAATCGGCTGCACCCGCAGCTCCTGTTGCACCCGTGTTCGGCGGTGCCGACGCCGTAGGCGACACCGTCGTCAAAGCACAACAACAGCAACAACAACAGAGCATGCCATCATCCCGCACTATAGTCCGACCCCCAAAAGGCGGTGTGGCAACCAACGGAAGAAAACTCGTGGGTTTCCTCGTTACTTTCAATAGAAATCCGCTCGGTAAAGCCTACAACATCTACGAAGGCAAAAACTACATCGGACGCGACCGCTCTTGCGATATCTCGGTGCCCGAAGACAACCAAATGTCGGGCCGACACATGTCGATTCTTTACCGAAACGTCGACAATAAGTTTAAGTTCCGCGACGAGCAATCCAGCAACGGCACTTTCATAAACAAAGAACTCATCGATGAAGGAGAACTCCAAAACTACGATATCATCCGACTCGGTGGCACGGTGTTCATTTTTATTGCAATCCCTAAACTCGGATAAGTATGGAAAACTATATTTTAGCAAATTGCACCGACACCGGTAAAGTGCGCTCGGTCAACGAAGACGCTATGGCCACTTTCGACAGCCCCAACGGCAGAGTGGTGGTGGTATGCGATGGTATGGGCGGACAAAATGCCGGCGATGTGGCTTCTCAGCTGGCGGTGGCAGTGATTCAAGACATCCTCTCCGACAACACTTTCCCCTCTCCCGAAGAAGCCATCACGCGCTCCATTATGGCTGCCAACCAAGCCATCCTTCGCAGATCAGCTCAAGACGATGCACTCAGCGGAATGGGCGCCACTTGCGTGATGGCAATTATCCACCAAGGTAAAGTGTACTATGGCTCTGTGGGCGACAGCCGGATCTACTACATCGCCAATGGCGCTATCCGACAAGTCACCAAAGACCAATCCTATGTGCAAACTCTCGTGGACGAAGGACGCATCTCCAAAGAAGCTGCCGAGCACCATCAAGACAAAAACCAAATCACCAACGCATTAGGCATCGAAAATATGCAACCGCCCGTTATCTGCCAAATGCCTATCGTGCCCGAACCCGGCAGCGTGTTGCTCCTTTGCTCCGACGGATTGAGCGGAATGATCAACAACAACGCCATCCTCTCCACCGCGGCCAATCAAAATATGTCGCTCTTCGACAGAGCACAGCAATTGGTGAACATGGCAAATGCAGCCGGCGGACTCGACAATATCACCGTGCAACTCGTGGAATTTTCCGGAGCACCCGCAGCCGGCGTATATCCCGCACCTCCTGCCTATGTGAATAAAAAAGCGAAAAGCGGCAAAAATAGCACCGCTATTCTCGCTATTGCCATGCTTTTGCTGGCTGTGGTGGGTGGTGGAGCCTACTGGTTCTTCTCCGGCAAAAAGCCCGAACCCAAACCTGCCGTAGTACTCCCCGCACCTGCACAACAGCAACCCGTGGCACAAAAGCAGCAAATCAAAGAAGTGAAAGAAACCATCATCGTAAAGCAAGAAGCAACCTCATCAGCAACTCCTTCCACAAAGAAAAAAGCAAACTCACCTAAGAACAATCCTTTCTCCATAGCAAATGAAAAAGATAAGAAGAAAAAGTTAGAAAAGACCGTTACTAAGAAGCCTGAGAGCACAAAAGATGATAAAACAGAAGAAGAAATAACGATGAATCGGGTTAACAATCAGGATGAAAAAAATTTAAAAAAATAATCCGAATTAGCTGAATCATGAGAAGAATAGCAAATTATGTAGTAGACGACGAACCGATTGCCAAAGGCGGCATGGGGCAAATCTTTCGAGGGGAAGACGATCGTGGCAACGTGGTCGCCATCAAAGAAATCTTGCCCGAATTTGCCACCGACTGGAGCATTCGCACACGCATCGAAAAGGAAGTGGAATTCTTGTTGAAATGCGACCACCCCTCTATCGTGAGGCTACACCTCGCTTTCTACAACGAAGCCACCCAAAACTACTACATCGTGATGGAAATGGTGGATGGGATGAATATCGAGCAATATGTGGCGAAAAACGGTCCCATCCCCGAAGCAGAAGCCATACAATTGACAATCAAAATTTTGGATGCTCTCCAGTGTGTACACAATTCACACATCATTCACCGCGACATCAAGCCGTCGAACATTATGATTCGCCCCAATGGCGACATCTGCCTGCTCGACTTCGGCGTGGCGAAGGATATGGATTATGGCAATGGCACTGTCGTTGGCTCGGTGATTGGAACCGATGGCTATATGAGCCCGGAGCAAGCCAATGGATTCTCGGTGAACTACAACACCGATATCTATTCTTTGGGCTGCGTGCTCTACTTTATGCTCACCGGACATCACGCTTTCTCTGTTCTCTCCAGCGCATATGAAACGAATGACGCTATTCTCAACACGGAATTCCCACGCCTGTCCAAATACGTGGACAACACCTCCGATGCCATTCAGCGGGTGCTCGACAGAGCCACCGAAAAACATATGAATCTCCGCTACCAAAATTGCTATCAATTTATGGGAGCGTTGAAAAGTGGCACTCACGTGAGCCAATCCAATTTCTACACCGACGTGAAAATCTCTATCGGACGTGAAAAATGCGACATCATCGTGGAAGATGCCGAACGCAAAATCAGCCGACATCACGCCGATGTGGAAATCAAGGAACTTACCGGAAGGCGATGCTATGTGTTCACCGATTGCAGCACCAATGGCACAGTGGTGAATGGAAAATTGCTTCACAATGCATCCATCTATATCAATACCGACGATAATCCAAAAATTTATCTCGCCAATGTGGCGGATGGAAAACTGGATTGGAGCCAAGTGGTGATCGAAATCAACAATCGATTGCGTGCCATCCAAAATGTGACTGATGTATCGGACTCTTCGCCAAAAGAGGCCGATACCCCCTTCGCACTGGAGGAATACACGCCCAAAGAAGCACCGGTGAAATTAGTGCTCGCCTATCTCTTCGCGCTACTATTTGTGCCCGTCGGACTGATTCTGGGATTGAATGTTGCCGTATCAAAAACCAAATTAACCAACGATAAAAAGGTGTACACCTACAAGGAAAGCCATCGACAAATGGGATTAATCGCGGCTATCCTCAGCGTGGTGCTCCTATGTGTAAACATTGTCGTGGTGCTAAACTACATTTATTAGACTATGATTCCTACAGATATTCTCAACTATAAAGTGTTAAGATTATTGGGCTCCGGAGGCATGGGTAGTGTGTATCTTGCCGCCAACACCAATATCGACCAACTCGTGGCTATCAAGGCCCTGCGACCCGAAGTGGCGCGTAATCCTATGCTCCGCGCTCGCTTTAAGCAAGAAGCTGAGCTCCTATGCTCGCTCGATCACCCGGGCATCGTGAAATTCTTAAACTATGTTGAAATGCCACAAGGCATCTTCCTGATCATGGAATATGTGAAGGGCGTTACGCTGGAGGATTTTATCAAAAAGAAAAACGGCCTCATTGTGGAAGAAAAAGCATATCCGCTGATATGCGAAATTCTCGACGCCTTCTCCTATGCACACTCTAAGGGTATCGTGCACCGCGACATCAAGCCGTCGAACATTATCATCCAAGAAGATGGACACATCAAGGTGATGGACTTCGGTATCGCACAAATCGTGTCGGAAGCCAACGAAAGTCAGCAATCCTTGGTGATGGGAACGCCCACCTACATGAGTCCGGAGCAAGTCTACGGAAAAAATGTGGATGTGCGATCCGATATCTATTCTCTCGGCGTGCTCATTCACAATATGCTCACCGGACGCGCACCCTACGATGCTACCACCATGACTGCACAAGAAATTAAGCGATGCATCGTGAACGATGAGCTGGTGCGTATGGCTGACTATTATCCCTACGTGTCCGACAAAATTCAGCAGGTGGTGGATAAGGCCACGCAAAAGGTGCCGGAAGCCAGATACCAAACCTGCAAGGAAATGAAGCATGCCGTGAAGAAGGCCATCGCGCCCGATCCCATCCCGCGCCCGCTGCTCTATTCCGGCATTGCCGCAGTGGCTATCTTGCTCATTGGCGGCTTTATCACCTGGGATTATTTCCGCACCAAAGTGGAATATTATAAAGACTATGTGGAGGTTTATGGCGTGCCGAAAGGCGTTGGCAGCCTCAGTGGCAGAGAAATGTCGCACCGCGAGGCGTCCTATAGGTTTGAATACAGCCGCTATAAGTTGCGCCGTGTGTCCCACGTTAATAGCAAGGGCAAGCTGGTGGACCACCACGATTCGGAAAGCACCGACAAAATTGTGGACATGACCCTTACCTACACCGAAGGCAGCGAAAAGGTGGATGCCGCTAAATATATGGACCGCAGCGGAAAGGTGCTCTATGTGAAGGACTATGACTCTAATTTCAAAACCTGCACCTTTAAGCTCGACGATGAATTGGGCACCGAAATGACGCTCAATTCACAAGTGGAAATGTTTCAAAGTATGTTCGACAGCAATGTGGAAGGAAAAAGCAAAATTTCCAAATACATCCTCGAGCACGACGACCAAGGCAGGCTCACCAAGGTGGAATATGCCGGTTATGGCAATATCCGTGTGCCCGACGGACAAGGCATTTTCGGACGCAAATATGTGTACGACGATGAAGGACGCTTGGTGGAAGAGCACTTCCTCGGAAAAGACGGGAAGCCGAAGGCCACACAGTGTGGGTTGGGGATAAAAATCTTTACCTACGACGATGATGATAATGTGGTGAAAATTGAATACCAAACGCCTTCCGGCAAGCCCAGCAGCGATGGCAACAATTGCCCTATCCTGCAGAACACTTTTGATAAGTGGGGCAACAGAATCTCCGAAAAATACTTCGACACCAATGGCAAACCTATGCTGCGTAAGGATGGACCATTTGCCGGAATTATGACGGAATACGACGACGATGGATTTCCCATCAAGCGAATGTATCTCGGCCTCGATGGCAATATCACCTATGTGAACGGTGTGAGCGGAAGTGTATACCAATACGACGAGAATGGCTACCTCGCCAAAGTGTCGATGATCGATGCAGCAGGGAAGGCGGCTTTCTTAAGCAATAGTGAAACCGGGGAGTTCTACTCTAAATATCAATTAATTAACGATGAAAAGGGAAATCCACTCGACATTAAAATACTCAATGCCAACGATGAACTGATGGACAACGCTTCGTGGGTGCATAAAACCTGTACCTACGATTCCGTAGGAAATCAACTCTCGGAGTATTACTACGATAAAAATGGAAAAGTGGCAGCGCCCGCTTCATTAACGTATGCAGGATTCACCATTTCGTATAATCCACAAGGTAGGGTGGATATCGTCACTTATATGGACGCTAATAAAAAACCTACCAATCTGGCTGACAGTCACTTCTGCTATATTAAAAACGAATACGATGCTCGGGGAAATACCACTCGGAAAGACTTCTACGACACCAACCACAAAAGAGTCCTTTCCCACGAGGGCATCGCTTCGGTGTGCTTCGAATACGACGACAATGGCAACGAAACCGCAAGATATTTCCTCAACACCGAAGGCAAGCCGTGCGTGCTCAATAATAGCTATGCAAGATGCGAATACACCTACGACGACCAAGGCAACATCGCCACTGAAAGATACAAAAATGCCGATGGCAATCTGATGATGGTGGGCGGAAAAGCAGGTGTCAACTACTCATACGATGCACGTGGCAATGTAACAATGTGTCGACCCATTGGCTTGGATGGCTCTTTAGCACCGGGTATGCAAGAAGTGAGATACACCTACGACGACCGCGACAATATCCTCGAAGAAGCTTACTTCGGCGCTTCAGGAAATAAGGTGACCGGCAAAGATGGATACCACAAGGTGACCAGAAAGTATAATGCCGCCAACCAAAACATTCAAGAAGAATACTACAACACCGACGGATTCCGTACCAATGTGAAGGGACAAAACTATGCCGAGGTGAAATATGAATACGACCAAAGAGCTAACGTTACCTCGATTATCTATTTCACACAAACCGGCGACAGGGGCTCCGACCAAAATAAAGTGCACAAATACTATAATCAGTACGATGATGTGGTCAATAAAATCTGCCATCAAATCTCGTTCGGTACTGATGGCAAACCCATTGTAGCTGATGGCGTAGCCAAAGAAGGACGTATAAAATATGATCCTCGTGGCAATATGGTGAAAGTTATTTGCTACGACGGATATGGCAAGAAATGCAATGGGGAGCACGGATGGTGCGAAATGAGATACACCTACAATGAATCCGGACTCGTTACCTCAATGGCATATTTCACCATCGACGACAAACCCCACATCGACCCCGAAACAAAATACCACAAACTGGGCTTCACCTACAATGCTATGCGATTAGTAGAATCCCAAACCTATTATGGCACCAACAATAAGCCAATCAATTGTGAAGGCGGTTTCAGCACCATAAAATTCAAATATAATAAGCAAAACCAATGCGAAGAAAGAACGTATTTCGGTGTCAATGGACAAAAGGTGAACAATAGCAACGGGTATCATCGAGAGCACTACTATTTCAAAGCAGGCACAGAATATAAATGTGAATTTTTTGATGTGAGTGGCCGTAAGATTGGTACCGCTATTAAGGTCAATAATAAATGGGAAGTGCAAGGTGTTGGAGCTGTGCAAACCACCGCACAAGCAACCCAACACGCTCAGCCCGATTGGAGAAGCCAAATAGAACTCGGCGCAGCTGAATGTCCCGTTGAAATAGTCGATGGGGTGGTGGTAGAAAGCATGAGAACTTCCGGTAATACAGTGTATGTACACATCAAGCTGGAAAATGTGGAAACCACTGAGGCTGGAGAAGAACTCATAGCATACGTCTCTCAAATGAAGGCTTATTTCCGACAATCGATAGGCATTCCTTCCTATGTGGAAATCTATTTCACTATCTCTAATAAATACAACGAAAAATTAATAACATTATAAAATAGTCATCGATTATGAAAAAAATTAATCTTCTTGTTTGCTTGCTTATAGCATTCGCATCTCACGCTTTCGCAGCGGATTTAACTCCTTCTCAAGAAAAAGCACAACGTGCACTCTATGCCTATCTCGACAAAAATAAGTTTAACCCCGAAGTCGACACCGACAATAGCGTGTGCTTCCGAAAAGACGGTGTGCTCTACTGGATTAATATCGACGAAGAATCGCCCATCCTGTTCACTTTCCAAAGAAAAGGATTTAAGGTGGGTACCGACGACTCGTCGTTCAAACGCCGCCCGGCTATCTTGGCTGCCAATGAGGTGAACTGTAAGCACAATGCTGTGAAATTGAAAGTAACGGAAAAAAGAGTGGAAATCGCTATGCAAGTCTATATCGAAAAAGCTGAAGATTTCACCGCTGTGTTTAATGAATACCTGAAGTGCTTCGATGAAGTGGATCAAGATTTCAAACAAGCATATAGCGCAGCTGTGAAAGCCGAACGCGAAGAAGCTGAAAGAATTGAGCGCGAAGCACTCAAAAATCTCCCGCCTTCGGTGCTCCGTGATTTCGTGAAAAGTATGTCGTTCCGTCTGCTCGACGCAAGCGGAAACGTAACCACCCCCTACGATCAGCCTCTCCGCAGCTTCAAAGCACGCTACATTCAAGCACGCATCGAATTCTTGCCCTGGAAAGAAAAGGAAGCTAAATTTAATTTGCAAATCAAAGTGACCCGCCCCAATGGCAACCCTATCTACATCAAGGGTAAGAAATGCACCGCAGAAGGTGAAATCACACTTCAAAAATCGAAGAAAAACCAACTCTTTGAAATTTCTGAATTCGGCTCCGAAAAAGAAGGTTTCTGGAAGGCAGGCGAATATAAAGTGGAACTCATCGAAAGCGGCGACGTGATCTATACCACCACATTCAATATCCTTTAATGCTCACCACTATGAATAAAATATTAACAATTATCGCTCTTTGCGCTGCATTGCTCTTGGCTGGAGCATGCAAAAAGCAAGGCAAGCATAGCGATGCACAAACGGCGATGATCCAGCAATTGGCTGAAAAAATCAATTCCGGAAAAGATACCACATTCCAAAATGGTACCAAACTCACCCAATGCGAATATAAAGCCGGCGACAGCCTCTTTATCTACCACATTCAAGTCGACGACAATCGTTTCAATAATGTGGCTCCGGATAGCCTGAAAATGTCGATTGCTACCAATGTGAATTTTTATGTTATGGCTAATGTGTTGGCTGAAAATCATGTGGGGTTGAAATATGAGTTCTCCACTCCCGATAATAAAATCGAAGTGGTGTTCACACCCGAAGAATTAGCCGAAAAAACTAAAGATTCGTCACAAAAACAAAATAAGTAAACTCTATTCCCCCCGGCTCGGGGACATCGCTCAATGCCATTTCCTCGAGCCGGATTTTTTTAAAAACGTTATCTGATTATGACTTTAGGAGATTCTATCAACACTTGCCTCAATAAATATGCCACTATCCGAGGCAGAGCCTCTCGCTCCGAATTTTGGTGGTTTGTAGTGTTTTATTGGATTGCTCAATTAGTCACCGTAGGAGTGTTCTATCTGATTGGAATGCTCGTTGGGGGTGGAGGAGGAGGAATAATTGCCGGCAGCATAGGCAATGGATTGGTCATCCTCGCGCTTATTTGCCCGTATTTTTGTGTGCTTGTTCGTCGCCTCCACGACGGCGGGCATAGCGGCGCTTGGTTTTTCTCGATTTTTGTCCCTTTTGTAGGACTGATTGGAGCATTAATCGTTCTTGTATTCTTGCTGCAAGGTAGCGACGACGAGAATAAGTACGGGCTTCCCGAGTATTAATACCCTCACTTTCTAACCACAAGCACAGTCTATTTTAAATTCATCATGGCTAAAATCAAACTTCAAGGAGAAGAAGAAAAAAGAAAAAATATTTATTTCGAAGTCGATACTGCTTTCCCGCCTATCGGAGAAGGCGGTATGGGCAAGGTGATGAAAGGAAAATGTGTGGATATCGCTACAGGGGTGTCGCGCCCCGTGGCGATTAAATTCCTTTTCGACGACCTACCTGCTCATGCTATAGAAAGAGCACGACGCGAAGCGGCTATCCAACTCCGTAACGACAACCTTATCGAGATGCTGGGCTTTATCGAAACCGAAACCGGCTCGGGCGAAAACGCAAGAAGGCACTACCACGTGGTGAGCGAATTGCTTCACGGGGTGTCGCTGAGCGATATCCTTGAGGGGAGATGCGCCGACAAAACCGGACAAGAAATTCCTTTCGCTGCCAAAATGCTGAAGGACTACCAAACCGACTCGGTGCATTTTGCTAAAGTGATTGTGAAAAGTGTGCTCTCGGGTTTGGTGGCACTTCATGATGCCGGCTACGTGCACCGCGATATCGACCCTTCCAACATTATGCTCACCGATGATGGACATATCAAGCTCATCGACTTCGGTATCGCTAAGCAGGTGAGCAAACTCACTACCCACGACCGCTCGCTCACCACGGCGGGCATGTTTATGGGTAAAGCGGAATATGCAGCACCGGAATTGGCACTCGGTGATTTGAAACACCAAAACCAAACCACCGACATCTACGCCATTGGCATTCTGCTCTATCAGTGTATCGTGGGGCATGTGCCTTTCGAAGGACCCGCACACGAGGTGCTGGAAGCACAAATCAAGAAAAAAATCAAACTCTCTATCATCAAGGATAAGGGGGTGAAGCAAATCATTCGATGCGCCACCGACAAAAATCAAAAGGTGCGCTATCAATCAGCGTCACAAATGCGTGTGGCAATGGAAACACTCGACGGACAAAAAATGCAAATGAAGGCGTCGAAAAAAATCGCTATCATTGCTGCCGCTGCCGCTATCGTGCTGGCGGTGCTGGGCGCCGTTGGGTATTCTCACCACAAAAAGCAGGTGGCTGAAGATGAGTTGATCAAAAAAGAAATCGCCAAAAACGATTCCATCGCCAAAGAAATCGAAAAATGGCGCACCGAAGCCAATATGAAATACGAAATCGGTAAGCGGCACGGCGAAGGCTACGAAAAAGAGTTCATCGATGCCTACGCCAGCCTGAAAAAGGCAATTCAAGCCACTAAAAAACTAACGAAGCTAACCGTGAATTTGCAAGAGCTGAACACTCAGCGCGATTCATTGGAAAATGCCCTGCTCGCTGCTAAAGCCGAACTCGACGAGAAGGCTACCTACTTCGCCGAAAGCGATATGGACGACGTGGCTGTGGAATTTCAAAACCGCTCCGATAAAATTACACAAGTGCTGAAATAAAACTTCATCATTATGAACACTGCGCTCAAATCATTCCTCATCATCTCAATGCTCATCATAGCATTGAGCGCACAAGCACAATCCGCCGCCGACAGATTATACATGCAAGGACAACAGCTCCAACTCACCCGAACCGTATCGGCACAAAAGCAAGCCATCGCTAAATTCTCCGCAGCAAAAAAAGCCTACGATTCCAAGGCAAAAAAAGCGATGTGCGACCACCAAATCCAAATCTGCCACCAAAATATCAAAGCAATTAGCAAACCCGACCCAACCCCAAAACCCAAACCCGACCCAACCCCAAAGCCCAAGCCAACTCCCAAACAGGAAACCTACCCACCAAAAGTGGAAGCCATCTCCACTAACAAGGGCATGCTGTTTAAAATCGGCAATGTGTCCTTCGAAATGGTCCGCGTGGAAGGCGGTACCTTCACTATGGGCGCTACCAGTGAGCAAGGTAGCGATGCATTCGATTGGGAGAAGCCTACCCACCAAGTGACGCTCTCCTCCTATATGATTGGCAAAACAGAAGTTACCCAAGCCCTCTGGGAAGCGGTAATGGGCAAATCCGTGAGCCAAATTGCATCAGAAAAAGAATGGGAGACCTTTGGAGTAGGCTCTAATTATCCGATGTATTATATTTCTTGGGAAGATTGCCAAACCTTTATCCGTAAACTAAATACCCTCACCGGCAAGAACTTCCGCTTGCCCACCGAGGCTGAATGGGAATTCGCCGCTCGTGGTGGCAATAAGAGCCGAGGCTATAAATACAGCGGTAGCAATAATCTTGAAAATGTGGCTTGGTATTTAGATAGTATTGACATTTCCACGCATCCTGTGGCCACCAAGGCACCCAACGAATTGGGGCTCTACGATATGTCCGGCAATGTGTGGGAATGGTGTAGTGATTGGTATGAAACTTACGGCAGTTCCTCGCAATACAATCCTATAGGTCCTAATAGTGGGACGAACCATGTAATTCGTAGCGGTTGTTGGCAGAGCTTTGAGGAATATTGCCGCGTGTCGTTCCGTTACTACAACAACCCGAAGGCCAGTGGCAATGGCCTCGGCCTTCGCCTCGCTCTCTCAGAAGAAAACAACCGTGACGATAGCCCTAAAGTGGAAGCTATCAATACAACCGATGGCATTTTGTTCAAAATAGGCAACACCAACTTCGAGATGGTGCGTGTGCAAGGCGGCACCTTCACCATGGGCGCCACCTCCGAACAAGGCAGCGATGCTTTCGATTGGGAAAAGCCCACTCACCAAGTAACGCTATCATCCTATATGATTGGCAAAACGGAGGTGACCCAAGCCCTTTGGGAAGCGGTGATGGGCAAATCCGTGAGCCAAATTGCATCCGAAAATGAATGGAGTACGTATGGTGTTGGCTCTAATTATCCGATGTATTACATTTCCTACGGAGATTGCGAAGTGTTTATCAGCAAGCTGAATGCCCTTACCGGCAAAAACTTCCGCCTCCCCACAGAAGCTGAATGGGAATTTGCTGCCCGTGGTGGCAACAATAGTAGAGGTTATAAATACAGCGGTAGCAACACTCTAAGCAACGTGGCAGGGTATAAGGACAACAGCAGTAGCACTACCTGTCCCGTAGCATCCAAGGCACCCAATGAGTTGGGCATTTACGATATGAGCGGCAATGTTTGGGAATGGTGTAACGACTGGTATGACGATTATAGTAGTTCATCCCAATACAATCCCATAGGGCCCAATAGAGGGTCGTACCGCGTTTACCGTGGCGGTAGCTGGTACAGCAGCGAGAGGTACTGTCGCGTGTCGTACCGTGCTAACTACAGCTCGGCGAGCCGCTACGGCAACCTCGGTTTGCGCCTCGCCCTCTCAGAAGAATGTGACCATAACGATAGCCCTAAAGTGGAAGCTATCAATACAACCGATGGCATCTTGTTCAAAATAGGCAACACCAACTTCGAGATGGTGGAAGTGAGGGGCGGCACATTCACTATGGGCGCTACCAGCGAGCAAGGTAGCGATGCCTACAGTAGTGAAAAGCCCACCCATCAAGTGACTTTGTCCTCCTACTATATTGGCAAAACGGAGGTTACCCAAGCCCTCTGGCAAGCGGTGATGGGCAACAATCCCAGCCATTTCACAGGTTCAAACTTGCCGGTGGAAAAGGTTTCGTGGGACGATTGCCAAACCTTTATCCGCAAGCTGAATGCCCTCACCGGCAAGAACTTCCGCATGCCCACCGAGGCTGAATGGGAGTTCGCCGCTCGTGGTGGCAACAACAGCCGAGGCTATAAATACAGCGGTAGCAACACGCTTAGCAACGTGGCGTGGTATACTGATAACAGCGGTAGCACTACCCACCCCGTAGCCAGCAAGTTGCCCAACGAGTTAGGCATCTACGATATGAGCGGCAACGTATGGGAATGGTGTAGCGATTGGTATGGCGATTACAGTAGCTCATCTCAATATAATCCTATAGGCCCTAGTAGAGGGTCGCTCCGCGTGCCCCGTGGCGGTAGCTGGCTCAGCGACGCGAGGAACTGTCGTGTGTCGGGCCGTGACTTTAGCTCCCCGACGAACCGCATCTACAACCTCGGCCTCCGCCTCGCCCTCTAAGTTTATAGTTTCACCTTTGGGCAGAGATCCGTCTTGCTCCGTTTCTTGGTTTGTGTTCTAAGCTCCCTGCCCGTCACAATTCTTTCAGATATGCAAATTTAAATTTTAACAAACAAAAAAATATATAATCGATGAAAAAATTACTGTTATTGGCTGTGTTAGTGATTGCTGCGTGCGTGGCTTTTGCGTCGCAATCCGCCCCTGCAGCCGCCAAAAAGAAAGCAAAAACCACCCGAGTGAAAAAATGCAAGAAAAAAGGCTATGCCAAAAAGCGCGGCAAAAAGCAAGCCTACTATTGCTACGCCGACTCCGCAGCTGAAGCATCGTACGATTTCTACTACGCCGATTCCTGCGCCGTCGTCGGAGATTTCGATTCTTGCGCCGTCGTCGAAGAATAAATCTATCGGCAAGCAGCCGCTATGCGTTATCGGGCTGAAATTCAGCACGGTATATCCCTCACAATATGTGGTATTCCGCACCCAAAGTGCAGAATGCCACTATCGTGCATAAAGCCCCACCACTCTCCCCTCCCTCCGGGGCAGGCCCTATGGATGGCTCGGGCGCACGCATCCCCACCGTGGGTATCGCACTGTGTCACAGCCATCGGAGATAGCGTCTCGCACTGTGTCACAGCCATCGGAGATTGCGTCTCGCATCGTGTCACTGCCATCGGAGATGGCGTATCGCACTGTGTCACAGCCATCGGAGATTGCGTCTCGCATCGTGTTGCTGCCATCGGAGATGGCGTATCGTGGTTAACTCCATGCAAGCTGAAGGCGAAGCCGAAGCGCAGCTTGGAGCCCGCCAAGGCGGAGAAAATGAGCCTCGGAGAGGGTCGGTTGTGTGCCAACGCCCATTCCCCCGTCCCCGCGCACCACACCCTCTACAGGAATAGCTCCGATGCGCACAGCGTTCAATAACATATTCATTCAAAACATATCAAAAATAACGATGAAAAAGTACGTTCTATTAATCCTCTGTTTGGCAATAGCATTTATCCCGCTCACTGCCCAAGCACAAAAAGCCGCCGACAAATTGTTTCAACAAGGCCAACAATTGCAGATGAAGCAAACGGAAAGAGCGCAAAAGCAAGCTATCGCAATATTTATTAAAGCCAAAAAAGCCTACGATTCCAAGGATAAAAAAGCGATGTGCGACAATCAAATCCAAATCTGCTACAAAAATATCAAAACCATCCAAGACCGCGTCAAACCCTATAACTATGACCATCGCCGCAAATCCGATACCGACGTCCATTCGGCAAATGTAACCAAAAAAGACGCATTGGAGGAGAAAACCCCTGAGCCGACCCCCAAAAAGGAACCCGTGGAGCTCTCGTTGTCGAAATCCACATTGGAATTTAAAGCCAATGGCAGCAAAGACGATAACCACGAAATAGAGGTGAAATGCAACTACACCACGTGGACCTACACCTGCCCCGACTGGGTGAGCATTACCAAAAACGGCAATATCCTCACCCTCACCGCTTCGCCCAACAAAACCGGCAAGGAGCGCTCCGGAAAAGTGGTGGTGGATTGCGAGGGCACCATAGCCGAACTGTTGGTGTACCAAGCACGCAAGAAAAAACTTGGACTGTTTTAGTGAAAATTAACTCAAGTTTCGCAAGTATGTTAATGGATTCCGAAACTTCAAAAAAATAACAAATATCCCGGTGAAAACAAATGATCAACAAATAGTGGCGGCTTTGCTCCGGCACGACAACGACATCACGCGTGAGTTTTTCTACAGAAAATGCTATCCGCTATTCAAATCAATCTACGATAATTATCACACTGATTGTGAATCGTGTATGGAATTTATTAGCGAAATCTACATCCACATCCTCACCCCTTCAAAAGAATCGGGGCAGTGCAAACTCGAGCAATTCAAATTCCAAAGCACGCTCTTCACTTGGCTCAAAACCGTGTGCCTTTTCTACTGCTACAAGCGCTACGAACGCAAAGAAAAAGTGCAATTCAAGCAAATTGTGGATAAATATGACGAAGATGGTGTAAGAATCTACAACCTTCCCGAGTCTATACCTATCGACGAACAGTCTTTATCCCGAGCCGACGTGGAAACCATTCTGCGATTGATGCCCAATAAAAGATACAGCCAGCTTATTCGTCTGCGATACCTCAACAACCACACCAACGAGGAAACTGCGCAATTGATGGGAATGAATATGAACACATTCTACAACAAACACAAACTGGCTAAAGAACAATATTTAACAACGCTTAGAAAGGAGGAACAACATCATGAATAATTATTTCTATCCCACAGTTTCGGAAGAAACTTTTGCTGCATGGCTCGATGGCTCGCTTTCGCCCGAAGAGGAAAGGGAGTTTATGAATGAAGCTGCACACAATGCCGAAATTCAAGAACTTCTCGACGCTAACGACCAAGTGGAAGATTCCTACGAACAAATGATTCACGAGGGATACGTAATGCCCGACGAATTCAACACCGATTTCCAACTCCCCGAAATCTACAACCCCGACGATGAGGTGGAACCCTACGACGTGGAAAGCGATGTGGAACCCTACGAGGTGGACGACGATGACGACGACGACGACTCCGACACCATCGACACCAACATCGACGACCAACAAATCCACGACACCACCACAGATTTCGAACACGACCCTTGCGAAATCTAAACCATCACCATTATGAGTAACTTCACTCAAAGCCAAAAATGGCAATGCGCCCTTTCGGTGGATTCCCGACAAGGGGGACGAGAAGAAAATCAAGACTGCTATGGCTATAAGGAAACCACCTACGGCTTCCTTGTGGTGGTGTGCGATGGCATGGGCGGCGGACCCGCCGGCGCCTACGCTTCTTCCATTGCTGTGCAATCCATTATCCAAGAGGTGGATGAGGCAGCACCGAATCAAAATCCTGAACAGGTGCTCAGAAATGCCGTAACTGCCACCAATCTACTCGTGCGACGCACGGTGAAAGAGCAGCCAAAACTCATGGGCATGGGCACCACCTGTGTGGCGGCGCTTATCTCTGCCGGCAAAGCATCCGTGGCACATGTGGGCGATAGCAGATGCTACCTGCTCCGCAATGGTAAATCGGAGTTCAGAACTGCCGACCACTCGGTGGTGGGTGAAATGGTGAGAAATGGAGAACTCTCCGAAGAAGATGCCCGCCGTGCCAAAAACTCTAACGTGATTACACGCGCCATCGGCATCACGGATATCATTGAAGTGGACACACACACCGTGAAAATCAAGCCCGGCGACCGCATCGCTCTCTGCACCGATGGCGTGTGGGGCATGTTGCCGGAGCCGGAAGTTATTGAATTTCTTTCACAAAAGCAAAGCGTCGACACCATCCTGCCCAATCTCCTCAATAGCATCGATGCCATGGGCAAAAACAAACCTAATGGCAATTACGACAACCTCACGCTGGCTCTCGTGCAAATCCTTCGTCCCGAAGCCGCCGACAAGCCGAAGCCGCAACGCTCTGTATGGAAATACGCCATCGCACTGGTGTTGCTCCTCAGCATTGGCATCAATGCCTATTTCTTCCTCAAAAACCATAACCCCAAATCCGCCGCCTCATCTGAAAATCAGCCCGCAGCCAATGCGGAAAGCAACTCCGACACCAACAACGATGGCGACGACGAGCGCCTACAGCGCGAATTTGCACTGCGCAGAGCACAAGATTTCCGCGATAGCGTGCTACAAGCACAAAAGCAACTCGTGGAAAAATCGGCCCAACAAACGCCGCACACCATGGCTCCGGAGCACATCAAGCTCCTCAACAAAATCGTGAAAAATGTGGAATCGCTCAAAACCGGTAAAGGCGGCGACTTGAAGGGAAAAAGGGAGACCATAAGGATTATCATAAAAGATTTCAACAAGTTGAAAAAGCACCTCGAAAATTCCAAAATCCGCCATAAAGGAATTGAGGAGATATCAACTCGCATTCAAAAGCATCAAGACATCCTTGTGGAAACTCAACCCAATGGAGCATCCACAGACCGGGCAAAAGAAGAAATAGACAAAGTGATAAAATCCCTCAAAGCACTAAAATAGCAGCTATCACACCGCATTGAATTGAATATTTTTTTAATCACAAATCAAATAAATCACGAAAATGAAAAAATTATTGTATCTCGCCTTTGCGGCTGTTTTGCTCATTAGCTGCAACAACAACGGCAACAGCAACAGTGAAAAAAGCGAACCGGAAGCTCCACAACTCGATTCCACAATCATCTCGAGAGTGGAAGTTGTGAAAGCAAAACTCCCTATCGAACAAGGACGTTTTGCCATTGAAGAGTGTAACTACGACGGGAAAACCGTGGCATTGAAGTTGAGAGCGCTCGACGATGACCCCGAATTGGTGAACCCCGATATGCTACATTGGCTCCCAACGATTATGCTCAATAATATCCACCAACTCGATACGCTGATGATTAAGCGATTAGTGGAACTCAACCAGCCGCTCACCTACAATCTCTACCAAAACAACGACTCTACATTCGTGAAAAAATTCACACTACCGCCCACACAGCTAAAAAGTAGAGCAAAAGGCTCAAACATGTTCTAATTCTCCCCCCCCCCCATCAAAAAAATCAACGAACAACGTTGATTTTCAACAAGGTAGGGACACGCCTCCGGCATGCCCCTACCGCGCTGTTAGCCAACCCTATAGCTCCCCCTTCCCTTCAGGGAGGGGCCGGGGGTAGGCTTTTTTTGTTTCAGGGAGGGGCCGGGGGTAGGCTTTTTTTGTTTCAGGGAGGGGTCGGGGGTAGGCTTTTTTTGTTCCAGGGAGGGGCCGGGGGTAGGCTTCTCTACATCAGGTGGATGTGGTTTTCTTTGCAGATTTGGATTTGGGATTCGGGCCAGATGCTGGCTTGCACTTCGCCGATGTGGGCTTTTTGGAGCAAGTACATGCACAGGCGGCTTTGGCCGATGCCGCCGCCAATGGAGTAGGGGAGTTCGCCGGCGAGCAGTGCTTTGTGGAAGGGGAGCGATTGGCGCTCGGTGCACCCGCGCAGTTCCAACTGGCGATACAGCGATTCGGGGCTCACGCGTATGCCCATCGAAGAGAGTTCGAACGGAATTTCGAGCACATCATCCCACACAATGATGTCGCCGTTGAGGCCTTGGTGGTGCTCATCGGTGGGGGTTACCCAGTCGTCGTAGTCGGGTGCGCGGCCGTCGTGCGGCTTTCCGTCGGCAAGGGTGGCACCAATACCAATCACGAAAATGGCGCCATACTTCTTCGCATACACGCGTTCGCGCTCTTGCGGCGTGAGTTCGGGGTATTCGGCTTGCATATCTTCGGTGTGCAGGAAGGTGATTTCTTCGGGCAAGCGTGGCGTGATGTGCGGAAATTGTTCATACACTTCTCGTTCCGTTTCTTTGATGGCGTGGTAAATGCTGCGCACGGTGCTTTTCAGCGTTTCCAAATTGCGGTCGCTTTCGCGAATCACCTTTTCCCAGTCCCATTGGTCCACATAGAGCGAGTGCATATTATCGAGGTCCTCAAAGGTGCGGATGGCATTCATATCGGTGTAGATGCCATAGCCCGGGGCAATGCCGTAGGCGCCCAATTTGGTGCGTTTCCACTTCGCTAACGAGTGCACCACCTCGGCGCGGCGTCCGCCCATGGCATCGATATTAAACGCCACCGGATGCTCGGTGCCATTGAGGTCGTCGTTAATACCCGTGCCCGAAAGCACAAAAAGCGGAGCCGTTACGCGGCGCAAATGCAACGCTTGGGAAAGTTTTCGCTGAAAAGAATCTTTTATCGTTTTAATTGCCACCTCGGTGGTTTCGGGCAGCAATCGCTGTTGATAATGCTTAGGAATAATCAGTGCCATATTAATAATGTAAAAAAATAAAAAGAGTGAACCATTTCCATTCACAAGTGCAAAAATAAGCATTTTTTTCTGTTCCCCCAACCCCTCACCTTTTTTGTGGAAGCAGCCATAAGTGGGATAGTCCCTATAGATACTATAGATACTATAGATACTATAGATACTATAGATACTATAGATAC
>JBJECV010000133.1:0-8249 GCA_051871435.1 Sodaliphilus sp.
ATTTCTATGATATTATAGCATAGCTGAATAGTTACCAGGTGTTTCAGGTGTTTCACGCGTTTCACGTGTTCCAAGTGTTTCAGGTGCTGATGAGTCCGTTATTCTCCTACCGGGATGCTGTAGCCTATTAGTCGGTAGGCTATTTTGAAGGGGGTGGCTGCTTTTCGGGGTTTGGTGCCACCGTAGTAGTAGAATTGGCGGTGAATGTCCCACGACTTAATCCACGCCAGTTTGGTGTCGCCGGGGTTGAGCGAAACATTGACTGTAGCCACGCGTTCGTGTAGCAATTGTCCGTCGATAGCGAAGTAGCGCAGCAAGAGTTTGATTTGCGAAATGCGGTGGTCGGTTTTGTTGGTCACAAAAAATGTTTCTCGGCTGTCGCTTGCTTTTTTGGAATATCCTTTAATGCTGACGGCGTTGGGGTTCAAGTAATTAGGGATGGTATCGCCGTCGGTCTGTTGCATATCGGCAATCATTTCCACCTCCTTCTCCACCGTGGTGAGGCGATGAGTCGACGTTTTGGTGCGGCAGTGGGCGATGCCTGCCACAGCGAGGAGTATCAGAAAGAGTGCGGCACGTGTCATAGGTAGCGTATTTCGTTGAATTTCTCACCATTTCCGTTGGCGGGAAACACTTTTCGGAATCCCACCGGGAGCTTTTCTTCCACCTTTTCCGGAATCACGCTCACTCCACGGAATATTTTGGTAAAAAAGCGTATCATATTGATTCTCACTTTCATCTTGTAGTGTGGGGGCACAAAGGTGAGCGATGTGGCATCGGAGGATAGTGTGGCCACACATTCCAAAGGCGCTTTCAGCCCCACTTTGCTACTTTGGGTATACATCCATAGTTGGAATTTCTTGGCGTCGGCACTCGGGGCAATATAGCCCACCACCGTGCCCGGTAGCAGTTCCAAATCGGAGCTTTCGAGCATAATGATGCGATAGGCAATATTTTGCTCACCATCGTAGCGCTCAATGGCAAGTTTCATCTCCTCGTTGGGATATTCCCAAATGCCTTCCAATAGTTGCAAAGGCTTTTCTGCAAATTGTTGCTTCATAGCGGCTTCGTCCACTCCGGGGAGCACCACAGTGGTGGGCGGCACTTCAGCCCGTAGCGAAAGTGCTACCAGCGCACACATCAGCCATATTTGCAAAAATCTCTTCATCCGGATGCTAATTTGAGGTGGAGAAGCGATAGGTGAGACCGAAACTCAGCGTTTCTTTCAGTTGCCAATATTTCCACGAATCGTTGTAGGGTTGCGACTTATCGTAGCGCAGATGCACGAAAATGCGGGTGGTGAGGTGGCGAGTGATGAAAAAGTCGAAGGTGTTTTCCCAATCGCCTTGCACATATTCGTAATTGGAATACGCATAGAAGCGAGAAGCCCAAGAGATGTTCGCACTGATTTTCCAATTGGTTTTTGCCTCCAATTTGCTACCGAAACTGTGCGCAAAGTGATGCCCTGCGTCAATACCGAACGACACCGGGTTGAGTTTCTCGATGTCGCGGCAATATTTCATATTGTAGGATAGCGGTGCCACCGAGAGCGATAGCGTGAAGATGCCGTCTTTGTCTTTGTGGTTGAAAGTCATACCCAAACCAATGTTTAATTCCGCCGGCGACAGCAAGCTCGCTTTCAGGGTTTCGCTATTGGCTTTGTAGGTGTTAAACACCTGCGTCTTGAATTGGAGCGAAGTGGAGTAGTACCAATTTTTGATGGCTTTGTAGCCGAAGGTGCTATTGAATTGCAGCACGTCTTCGTTGAAGGTGTAGTTGCGGAGCGAATCGCTGGGCGACGACATAATGCCCACTTTGTAGCGCAAGGTATTGTCGAACAGAAATTTGGGATGCAATTTTTGGTTGAGGTTGAAATTCCATTGAAAATCGCCCAACACATTCACATTGTTTTCACCGCCTTGATACCAGTTGTCGCTGAAATAGGCTTGGGTGAAATGCAGGCTCGTGAGCACGGTGTGTAGCCAATTGTGGCGCTTGATGGGTAGTCGGTCGGCAAATTCGGGCTTTTCAACGATTTCATTCACATCGCTTTCGGTGTCGATGGTGAGTAAATTGGTCGACGGATTCGCCTTCACCACATGCTGCTGTGGTGCTTTGCGCATATATTTGGCATTGTAGGGCACATCTTGCGGATGCTCAAGCATAGTGCGATAGCGAAGAAGGTTCACTCGCTTGTTGTTGCTCATCACGCTATCAATCCACCATCGATTGTATTCCAAATCCGGCTGCGGCTGCTGTATATCCATAGAGGGCGTGGCAATGGTGTCGGTGAGCACCTTTTGCTTTTCAAACACCAAAGGCAACAACAATTTCCCCGGGGTGGTTTGCGCTTTTACACCCGCGCTCATCATGCAAAGCAGCATCACTAATATATATATGTGGCAAATTCTCATATTCATATCCACAAAGTTAATTATTTTTTTCGGTATTCTTTCCACAAACCGCAAGGATTTAGCACCGATAAATGCGAGGCAAAATGAAAATATGTCAGTTAAATACCTGATTATAAAGAGGATATGCTGAAAATATGGCAGAAAATCAGTCGTTTTGGCACTTGCGCGTTTCTTTTTGGCAATGGGCACGAAGTGTGCTATATCTAAAGGCAAACGAAATTAAAAACATTCAATTAACTTTAAAAAATATACGATTATGATTACTACACGAAGAAATCAGTATTGGCTGCCGGAAGTGTTCAACGACTTCTTTAACAGCGAGTTTACCGCCAAAAAAAATACCACATCCCCGGCTATCAATGTGGTGGAAAAAGATGACGAATACGATGTGCAATATGCCGCTCCGGGCATGACGAAGGACGACTTTAAGGTGAGTCTGGACGAGGAGCAAAACCTGGTGGTGGAAATGGAAAAAGCCGAGCAAAAGGCTGATGAAAACCAAGGCGTGTATCTGCGTCGCGAATTTTCCTTCTCCAATTTCCAACAGAAATTGATCCTCCCTGAAGATGTGGACCACGAAAAAATCTCTGCCTCTGTGGCAAATGGCGTGCTCACCGTGGTGCTGCCTAAAAAGAAAGCCGAAGAGCAGAAAAAGGAAGTAAAGATGATTGAAATTCAGTAACGAATTTGTCCAAAGGTTAATAAATGACTTAAGCTTCGGAAGTAAAAGAGCCGTGTGGCGTGGATTTTCTCCCACCACACGGCTTTTTTCAGCCTAAAAATATTATTTTTGTAAAAAATATTGATTTGCTATGAAGAAATTTGTACTCCTTTTTGCGCTTTGTGTGGCTTTCCACTGCTCTGGTCAGCTGCTCTGGAAGGTGAGCGGAGGCGATTTGCCGAAGCCGAGCTACGTGTTAGGCACCTTTCATGTGGCACCCGAAAATTTTATTGATAAGGTGCCCGGGTTGCGCCAAGTGCTCGACAGTGTCGACGCCATTGTGGTGGAGGTTACGGAAGCAGAAATGACCAATCCTATCAACATGGGTATCTCCATCCAAGAAATGTACGCACCCGCCGATAGCACGCTCGATGTGCTGTTTTCCCCACAGGAATACCGCGAGGTGGATTCGCTGTTGCGCCAAGTTACGATGTGCGATACCATATCCCTTTGCTCCTACAATAATTTTAAGCCCGGCGTGATTACGCAAATCCTCGCAAATGGTATTTTTTCTTCTTTGATGGGCTCTGATGTGGAGTTGGCCACGCCTTTCGATTCGGCATTAGAGCGCCGTGTGAAAGCGTTGGGTAAGCCGTCGTATGGATTGGAAACTTTTGAGTATCAATGTCAGTTATTGAATAAGCCCACACTGCGTGAGCAGGCTGATGAATTGAAAGAAACGCTATTGAACTACAGCGATTGTGTTTTTCAGTCGGCCCGTTTAGCCATCGCCTATTTTATGCAAGATATACATCAAGTGGCTTCGCTTGCCGCCGAATCGCCGTCGGATTTGGATGCCCTTGAATGTGCTGAGCGCAATAAGGCGTGGGTGCCGAAAATTTTGAAATTAGCGAGGAAGCATCCTGTGCTCGTGAGTGTGGGTGCTGCCCATCTTGCCGAGCCGGTAGCCGGACTGCCCTATTTGCTCAAGGGCGCCGGATATACAGTGGAGCCGGTGAAATGATGCCCGCCGCGCCCTCTCACTTTTTGTGGCAGAAAGTGAGCACATGGGTGGGGGAGAGGATGGTGTGAAGGGCATAGTCGGCGCTTTTAAAGCATGCACTGTGGCTGAATGATTCGCCCATTGCCGGGGTAGGGAAGGGGTAGAGCATAATATCGTTGCGCGTGCTTTCCACCAAGCGCCGCTCGCCGATGGCTTTAAATATGGCTTCTTTCGCCGTCCATGCCACGATGTGTGCAAGATGATCGTCGGTAGGCAACCATTGCTGCTCGGCTTCATTGAGAAATGCCGTGCGCACCTTCATCACTTGCTGGCTGTAGCGTTCCACATCCACCCCTATGCGGTGGTGCTCGTTGAGTGCGATCACCAAGCATCCTTTGGTGTGAGCAATGGAAAGATGGATGGGGCTGTTTTCGATGTAAGGCTCTCGGTCGGCATTATGGAGAATGGGAGTGTGGATGCCGAAAATGGTGTGCATCAGAAGGCGTTCGCCCAGCAATTCCTGCTTTCGGCTTTCCGCTTTGGCTTCGCACGAAGCATCGATACCCCTATCGCGGCACATTTCTGCCAGTTCGCCCGACGATTCGCTCATCATCCATCGGTGTGCGATGGTGCCGTCGGCAAATGATATGGTGCCTGCGTAAGCCATTATTCTTTGTCTTCCGCTTCCACAAGAGGTTCCACATACACTCTCACCTTGGCAATGCGATATTTCTTCACTTTCAGCACGGTGAAAGTGCACCGTCCGCAGGTGATTTCTTCTTTTTCTTGCAAGAAGTCGCCCTTCATATTGAGCAGCAATCCGGCTATGGTTTCCACTTCAGAGGTGTGTTCGGCAAAATCGCTTTCTTCCGTTTGTGTGATTTCGTAGAAATCGTCGAGCGGCGTTTTGGCATCAAAGATGTAGGTGTTTTCCGACTCTTTGGTAAAGAATTTCTCCTCGGTGTCGTATTCATCGTCGATGTCGCCCACAATTTCCTCCAGCACATCTTCCAAGGTGGCGATACCCTGCACACAGCCAAATTCATCCACCACGATAGCCATGTGCACCTTTTTCTTACGGAAATCTTCCAGCAGGTCGTCGATCATGCGCGTTTCGGGCACGAAATACACCTTTCGCATCAACGCTTGCCATTTAAAATCGTTGTCGCGCTTCCCGATGTAGGGCAGCAAGTCTTTGGCATAGAGCATGCCTTTCACATTGTCGGGGTTTTCTTCGTACACCGGCATGCGCGAATAGCCGTTTTCCACCACGGTTTTCACCACTTCATCGAATTTTGAAGCGATGTCGATGTCCACAATGTCGATGCGCGGACGCATAATTTCCGACACCGTTTTGTGGCCGAACGTAAGGATACCCTTCAGCATCTCTTTTTCATCCACATTCTTCACGTCGCTGGCTTCAAGGGCGCGCGAGAGGTCTTCCATCGAGAGGTCGTCGGCGTGCACCGGCACGGCTTTGCGCACAATAAAGGTGCTCTTTACCATCAGCTTAGAAATGGGGCTGAACAGCTTCATCATGGCTTGCACCATACCGCAAGTGAGCGACGCAAACTTCACATTATTGTTGCTGGCATAGAGTTTTGGAATCACTTCCCCAAAGAGCAGAATGAGGAAGGTGAGTATCACGGTTTGGATAATGAAATTGAGCACGCCGCTATTGATTTTGCAAATGTTTGTCATTGCGTAATTGAGCACAATCACGATAAACACATTCACGATATTGTTGCCAATCAGAATGGTGGCAAGCAATTTTTCAGGTTTGGCGAGCAAGGCGTTGATACGCTTGCGCGTGTCGTCGTTTTCAATGTCGTTGATTTCGTCGGAAGTGAGCGAAAAAAAAGCAATTTCCGAGCCGGAATTGAATGCCGAAAACATCAGCGCGATTAATGCCGCTATCAGCGCTATCACCACGCCGAAGGTGAGGGGCAGGAAAGTGAAAAGGGGTTGAGTGGCAACTGAGGTGTCACAGAGGATGGGCAAAAAATGCGAAAGAGGGTCCGGGTCCAAAATTCTTAAAGTTTAGTTCTACAAATCATGTGCCACCACGATTGCAAGCCTTTTTTGAGCATGCGCTCCGGGCACAAGTAAGCCACGTGATTGTGTACTTCACTGCAAAATTACAAAAACTTTACATTATATTAAAGCATTTCCCACCCCATTTCCAAAAATATCACCACTTTACCATAATGCTACATGGAGTTAACATTCTTTAGGAGCGCAAAATTTAAAAATTCAAAAATTTTTCCTATAATTATGATGAACTTTTGAAAACAGTAAAGCTATGGACATTTGCGCAGAATTTGAAAAGAGGAAAAATGAAGTGTTCCCTCAAGGCAAAATTATTCTTTGGGATGGTCGGATGCTGGATTGCTATCCACTTGCAACAAAAAAACCGGACGAGAATTTACAGTTATACACTACAGGACAATATCAGAGCGAAGGAGCGAAGAAGTCGCAACCTATACATCCTAAGTCAATCGACGTAGAGGAGCAAAAGCAACTGTTTATCAAAAATGCGTTCTTCCTTTTGTCGCACCGCGACGCATCATGAGCGATAGCCGTATGTTTTTGTGTCGCGTACCTATTCAGAGTGGATTGGCCTACACCGGTACCTCAGGCTTCAGCCATCCCACGCTGGGCGTCTATCTCGAATGGTGGCCAATTGTGGAAGGAGCAATGCGCATAGATAGCAAAGGAAGGAAAAGTCTGGTCTACCACCTTGCAGGTAGCCCTTTGAGCGGAGCAAATAAGTGCACTGCCGTGCGCGAAGATGGCGAAACGGAGATAGTTTCCTTATCACCATTTAATGCTCATTGGGGCCCATTCACACGCATCAACAACCGCTATACCGAGGCAAAACAACGCTACCAGGCCTTCACCCTACAAGAAGTGCTCGATATATTACACCAAGAAGATACCCACATCGATGATGCTCATTCATTAGAATTGCAGTTCATGACCCACGAAAATGAAGTGCTGCTTAGGCGCATAGAGCACATCAAAGAAGAGCGTGATAAGTGGCACAATATGTACACCGATGCGCTGATAAGATATAATGAAACCAAAATCCGCGCCTTCTACGCAGATTATTAGGCCTTCAAAGCCAACACCGATATGGAAATCGAGCAACTGAAAGCGCAAAAAAGAGCGCTGAAGGGTGAGCTGAAAAGCGGACGAATAGATAACATAACGTATCAAAAGCAATTCACGCCCTTCACCAATCGCATTAGAGACCTTGAATTCAGAATAGATTGTTTCAAGTTGGGCAAAGTGAAAGAAGCATTCCCCAATGAAACCGACCTCACGTTCAATCTGATAGAGCAGTATATCCAAAGCACAAAAAAAACAGCAATAACAAAGCCAATCAATAACACAACCCATAAATCCGCACCTCAGAACATACACTGTCTCAAAAGTGTGCCGAAAAGTATTTAATTGCCTATGGGCATTAAATACCGCGCGTTAAGCAAAAGTAAATGAGGCTCAGTAGAAAATAGAGGGGCACCATACCAAAGCCGCCGAAAATGCCACCCGTCGGTAGGAACATGCCTCTGGCATATAATGGACGCAAATCGCTAAAACACAACTATTTGCACGTTCACCATAGGGGCGCAATACTTTGCCCCCGCCCCACAAATCCATCGCGAAGTAGGTGTCGCATTTCCATCCCTTTGGGGATGGGATGTGTGTAGGCCGGTATGAGATGAACACGGAGCGTAGCGGAGGGTTTATCTCATGCCGGTAACCGATGTCCCCACCCTCCCGCATGCCGTTAGGTATGCAACCCCAGCAAAGGTGTTTCAACTGTTTCGCTTTTGGACCAAAAATTTGGCCCAAATCCAAGTGTTTCAGGTGTTTCAGGTGTTTCAAGTAAACAAGAAACCAAGCGAGCCTGCGAGCGGCTAAACAAGTGTGAAGCACGACTAACCTCCACATTGTTGTTTCGCGTGTTGGCCGGTATGTGACGTACCTGAAGGGAAGAGAGTGAAGTATGTGGAACACTTGTAACAGCTTGATGAAGACTGCCACAACCGACCATCTCCGATGCTCATAATCTTCTCAGAATCAGTCTCCAAGCTGCGCTCCGGCTGCGCTTCCGCTTGCATGGAGTTAACCACAATAAGCCGTCTCCGACGGCGGTGGGGAAAGC
>JBJECV010000134.1:0-32100 GCA_051871435.1 Sodaliphilus sp.
TCAATCTAATCACACGCATGATTTTATATTTTCACCCCATCATCATCCGTGAGAGTGAGATCTGTGTGAGGTCTTACCTAGTTGACTCAAAAATTTCAATGAACTCGGGGGCAAAGATAAGGTGGGTGCTGGGGTGTGGTCAATCCCAATACGGCAAGATGGCATCGGGAAAATTTTTGTGTTGATGAGAATATTTCATCCACCTGAAGCGCGCTTCAAGAGTTATGGCTTTGGCATATTGCCCCCACACTTTTTCTACTGAGCCCTGGTTTGGGATCAGGGGGTAGGCTTTTCTATTACAATAAAAAAAGCCACCAACTTGTGGTGGCTCAATGTCGGGGTACTCGGATTCGAACTGAGGACCTCCTGCTCCCAAAGCAGGCGCGCTAACCAACTGCGCTACACCCCGATGCATACTCCTTTTCGGAAAATGCGATGCAAAGGTACTGCTTTTTTTTGAATCTACAAATTTTTCCTCCAAAAAATCGCAAATCCACAATTTGCACACCATTCCCCCTCCATATGCTTTAAAATGGATATTCTCCGGATGTGACACACATTTTTTTTGCCATTTTTTTATTAATTGTGAGAGGAAAGTAGTAAATTTGTATGTTTGTAATGAAATGTGGTGATATTGGCCACCACACGCATTGCAAGAATGGGTTAAAAACGAACAAACAACTATATATCACAGCAGATTATGTACAGAACTAAGAAATGTGGTGAACTTCGCATTGAAAATGTGGGCGAAGTAGTGACCTTAGCCGGTTGGGTGCAGCGCACTCGTAAAATGGGCGGCATGACTTTTGTGGACCTGCGCGACCGCTATGGCATCACGCAAATTGTGTTTAACAACGAAAACGACGCCGCGCTCACCGAACGCGCCAACCGTCTTGGACGCGAATTTGTGATTCAAGTGAAGGGTGAAGTGGCTGAGCGCTCGAGCAAAAACCCCAAAATGCCTACCGGCGATATTGAGGTGATTGCCGGCGAACTCAATGTGCTGAGCGAAAGCCTTACTCCGCCGTTCACCATTGAAGACAACACTGATGGCGGCGACGATATTCGCATGAAATACCGCTATTTGGATTTGCGCCGCAATGCCGTGCGTGCCAATTTGGAATTGCGCCACCGCATGACCATCCTCATTCGTAACTTCCTCGATTCGCGCGACTTTATTGAAGTGGAAACACCCATCCTTATTGGATCCACTCCGGAAGGCGCTCGCGATTTCGTGGTGCCCTCGCGCATGAATCCCGGTCAATTCTACGCTTTGCCGCAAAGTCCGCAAACCCTAAAGCAATTGCTCATGGTGGCAGGTTTCGACCGCTATTTCCAAATCGCTAAATGCTTCCGCGACGAAGACCTTCGCGCCGATCGTCAACCGGAATTCACGCAAATCGACTGCGAAATGAGTTTTGCCAACCAGGAAGATGTACTCGAGGTGTTTGAATCGATGGCCCGCCACTTGTTTAAGGAAATTCGCGGCGTGGAAATCCCCAAACTCGAGCAAATGACTTGGCACGAAGCCATGCGCCGCTTCGGTAGCGACAAGCCTGACTTGCGATTTGGTATGGAATTTGTGGAACTGATGGATGTGCTGAAAAAAGGCAAATTCGCAGTGTTCGACAATGCAGAATACATTGGCGGTATTTGCGTGGAAGGATGCGCCGACTACACCCGCAAACAACTCGACCAACTCACCGACTTTGTGAAGCGTCCGCAAGTGGGCGCCAAGGGCTTGGTCTACATTAAATACAATGCCGATGGCACAGTGAAGAGTAGTGTTGATAAATTCTATTCTCCCGACGACCTTGCTGAAGTGAAAGCCAAAATGGGAGCCAAAGACGGCGACTTGGTGCTTATCCTCAGCGGTGATAAAGCCAACAAAACCCGCACCCAATTGTGCACCCTCCGTTTGGAAATGGGCGAACGCTTGGGATTGCGCGACAAAGACACCTTTAAGTGCCTTTGGATTGTGGACTTCCCGCTCTTTGAATGGAGCGATGAAGAGCAACGCTTGATGGCTACACACCACCCCTTTACCTTGCCTAACCCCGACGACATCCCTCTGCTGGATGAACATCCCGAACAAGTGCGCGCCGTGGCCTACGACTTTGTGTGCAATGGTGTGGAACTTGGCGGCGGTAGCCTTCGTATTCACGATGGCAAATTGCAAGAAAAGATGTTCAAAATTTTGGGCTTCACGCCTGAGCGTGCCGAAGCACAATTCGGCTTCCTCATCAATGCTTTCAAATATGGCGCACCACCTCACGCCGGTTTGGCTTTCGGCCTCGACCGCTTTGTGTCGATTATGGCTGGATTGGATAGCATTCGCGATTGCATCGCTTTCCCGAAAAACAATAGCGGACGCGATGTGATGCTCGATGCACCCGGCAATCTTGAACCCGGTCAGCTCGACGAACTCTACCTCAAAATCGATGAGGCTGCCGTGGCTGCCGCCACCAAGAAATAAGCATTTCAAGGTTCGGAAGTATTCATCTTTAGAAGTTAAGAAGTTATCGCTCGCTTCGCTCGCTGGAAGTTAAGACGATAGTCGGTGCTCGGCGATGAGCAAAGTGGTGATTACACTGCTTCAAAGCCCTTTATTTACATCCGAAACTTAAATAAGCATTTTTTTTCTTTCATCATATTTTGTGGGGGAACATATTGGCTTGCTCCCCCACATTTTTATCCCACCACTGCTATGGCAATAGATGCGCATGATTTTTCGGAAGAATTGTGGCGGTATGTGGCAATAAATGCACAAGCCGACACCGCAAAATTGATGCTGAAAAGCGAACCCGATTTGCCTTTCAGCAAGCGCTTTGCCGTGATGCAAATCGAATGTAGGCGGAAGGCAAAACACAAAATCCCATCACTGCTCGCCAATCCGCACTTCACCTTTCCCAAAAGCATTAGCGCCGAGCAATGCACCCACGAGGCGGTGGCAAAATTCCACGCGTCGCTGTTTCGCGCCTCCGACCATGTGCTCGATATGACCATGGGACTCGGAGTGGATGCCCACTTTATTTCGCAGCGCGTGAAATCGCTACGCGCCATTGAACTCGACCCCGACATCGCTCTGGCTGGCGCGCACAACTATGATTTCGAGGTGATTTGCCACGATTCGGTGGAATGGCTCAAGCATTCACAAGAGCAATTCGATGCCATCTTTATCGACCCGGCGCGCCGAGCGGACAGCGGCGCAAGGCTCTATGGACTGCAAGATTGCGCGCCCGATGTGCCGGCAAATTTGCCGCTGTTGAAAGCGCACACCCGCCGCCTCTTTATCAAGGCGTCGCCCATGATAGATGTGACGCAAACCATGCGCACTTTAGCACCACACCTCACCGACGTGTGGGCGGTGAGCGTGAAAAACGAGTGCAAAGAATTGCTGCTCACACTGGATTTCTCTTGTTCGTGCACCAATGTGGCACTGCATGCCATCGACTTTGCAACCGAAATCCGCCAATTCTCCACCTCGGCTGAAGCATTGGCAGTAGAAGTCGCTTATGCATCTCCCTCAGTGGGCGCCTATCTCTATGAGCCCAATGCCGCTGTGATGAAAATAGGGACGTGGGGTGCGATAGCCCGCGATTTTGGCGTGGACCAAGTGGCGCAAAATTCGCATTTATTTGTGAGCGATAGCCTACTGCCCGATTTTCCCGGCCGCACATTTGTGGTGAAAGAAATACTGCCTTTTTCAAGTAAAATCGCCAAAACCTTGCGCCGCCGCTATCCGCAAATGAATGTTGCCACTCGAAATTTCCGCCTCAGCGCCGAAGCCCTGAAAAAGCAACTCAAAGTGACCGACGGTGGCTCCCACTACCTCTTCGCCACCACCCTCCACGATACCTCCCAAGTGCTCCTCATCACCCAAAAACCATAGCACCACCCACCCAAAAGTGCCGCCATAACTCCCATTTTTCACACACTTATGGCGGAAAATCCCGAAAAGTGCCGCCATAACTCCATTTTTTCACACACTTATGGCGGAAAATCCCAAAAAGTGCCGCCATAACTCAATTTTTTTTTCTATCTTTGTGGAAAAATCGATTATTAGGTATCAGTCACCTTATTAATTCATAAAATGATGAGCGAATTATTAATCGGACGTGATTTGGAAATCAAGGCGCTGGAGCAAAAATATGCTTCTCGTCAATCGGAATTCGTGGCAGTGTTTGGACGCCGCCGCGTGGGTAAAACTTTTTTGGTGAGAGAATGTTTTGCCAGGCGATTCGCCTTTCAAGTGTCGGGAATAGCAAACACCAACACTCGCGGTCAACTCACCAATTTCCACGCCACCCTTTGCCGACAGGCAAAGGTGAAATTGCCCAAACCCAAAAATTGGATTGAAGCCTTTGAACTCCTCATCAATCACTTAGAGCAATGCCCGGATGGGAAAAAGGTAGTGTTTCTCGACGAATTGCCGTGGATGGATACGCCTTATTCCAAATTCATTCAAGCCTTAGAGCACTTTTGGAATGGCTGGGCATCGATGCGTAGCGATATCTTGCTCATTGTGTGTGGCTCAGCCACTTCGTGGATGACCAACAACCTCATCAACAGCCACGGAGGGTTGCACAATAGAGTTACCTACCGAATCCACATCGAGCCATTCACCCTCAATGAATGTGAGCGCTACTTCGCTACCTACCGCTTTGGCTACAATCGCTACCAAATAGCCCAATGCTATATGGCAATGGGTGGTATCCCCTTTTATCTGAATATGATGCAAAAGGGATTGAGTGTGGACCAAAATATTGATTTGCTATTCTTTAAGCGCAATGCACTCCTCCAAAATGAGTTTCACAACCTATTTGCATCGCTTTTCAGCAATTCCGACAAATATATCGACGTGGTGGCATCGCTCGCAAAAAAGAATATGGGATTGACTCGCGACGAAATCATTCTTGCCACTAAAGGCATCAATTCCGGTGGCGAACTCACCACCATACTGCGCAACCTGGAGCAATGCGGTTTTGTGAGGAAGTATCGGGCTTTTGGCAAAACGATGCGCAACACTATTTATCAGCTCATCGACCCCTTTACTTTGTTTTACTATCGATTTCTCCAAGGTTATTCCAATGCAGATGAGGTGTCGTGGATAGAAATGCAAGGCAAGCCTTCCTACTACAATTGGCTTGGGCACGCTTTCGAAACGCTCTGCCTCAATCATGCCAACCAAATCAAGCAAGAGCTGGGCATCATAGGAATGGAAACCCATATTTCGGCGTGGAAAAGCCGGAAGGTAACCCCGGGAGCACAAATCGATTTGGTGATTGACCGCGCCGACCAAACCATCAACCTCTGCGAAATGAAATTCTCAAAAAGCAAGTTCTCCATTGATGCGGCCTACGAAAAGATTTTGAACCAAATAATTAATGCAGTGCAACTCGAAACCAACACGCGCAAAGCCTTGCAATTGGTGATGGTTACCACCTATGGAGTGGAGCAAAACATTCATTCGGGCATCGTAAATAAGGAAGTTACCCTCGACTCCCTATTTAAAGAATGGAGATAAATGTTACCTTTAATGGTGCTCGTGAATTTCAAAATTTGTATTTTTGTGGAAAATGTGTGCTATGATGCGAATTTTTGTGATATTGCTTGCTGCGATTTGCTTGCTGATGGGCGGTTGCCACAGTGCGAAGAATGTGGCTGCCAACCCCGATCCTGTGGATGAAAAGGGCGCTGTGGCAGTGGAAAAAGCCGATACTGCGCAGAAAAAGAGTAAGCGAAAAAGGCGCACCACCTATCGCCAAACGCCTAAGGCGGAAAATATGGAGGAACTCACCCGGCGTGCAGAAAAAGGCGACACCACCGCTCAAGACAAGTTGGGCGTGATTTACCTCAAAGGCGAAAAGGTGGAAAAAAATGTGGATAAAGCCATTGAATGGTGGACCAAAGCCGCCGAGAATGGCAGCGCCACAGCGCAATATAAATTAGGTGTGTGCTATCAATTCGGCTTCGGCGTGAAGCGCAACCACACCCGTGCCCGCTATTGGTACGAAAAAGCCGCTCCGCGCCACGCCTCCGCAAAAGCCGCCCTCACCACCTTAGAAGAATAACCCGCCCAATCATGTATTATGAATCATGAGTTAATTATGCATTATGAATCATGCATTATGAATTATGAATTAATTATGCATTATGCATTATGAATTATTAATAGCGCTTTGCATTGGTGCCAGTTTTGTGCAGCGTGTCACCGGATTTGGGTTCGGCATCTTCATTATGACGTGGCTCACCGCACTCATGCCCTCCTATGGCGAGGCGACCGCCCTATCGGGCATCCTTGCCTCGGTCACTTCGCTATTGGTGTGCATTCGCATGTGGCGCTACATCCGCTGGAACCACCTCTGGCTGATATTAGCGGCATTTATGCTGGTGTCGGGCGTCAGCATTTTTACGCTCTCAAAAATTCATGATTCCATTCTCAACATCATTCTGGGCATTGCACTGATAGGGGCAAGCATTTATTTCCTCTTTATCAGTTCGCACATCCGGCTTCGCCCCACAGCGGGCACACAAGTGGTGGCAGGCTCGCTTAGCGGCTTAATGGGTGGCTTTTTTGCCATGCAGGGTCCGCCTGCAGTGCTCTATTTTCTTGCTTCTGATACCGACAAAAACCACTATATGGCCACCGTGCAAACCTACTTCCTGATTGGCAATATCGGCATGGCGCTGGTGCGTGCCTCCACCGGCTTCGTTACGCCGGCGGTGGGTCACGGCTTCGTGTGCGGAATATGCGGGGTGGTGATTGGCAATGTGCTGGGCGCATTGGTGTTTAGCCGCATTTCCATCAAGTGGCTACGCACCTTGGTCTACATCTACCTCGCCATTAGCGGCGTGATGATACTTTTGCGGTAGGCGGCGCTATACTTGAGGCGCAAGCAATTCGAGCATCGGCTTCACCAGTGCCCGGGGTGCAATCAGCACCGATTCGCCTCGGTTTTTGCGAAGCGAATGAATCTCGCAACCGCTCTCGGCGGCAATCAAATAGGCAGCACACACGTCCCACACATGCAAATTCAATTCCCAAAATGCGTCAAACACCCCCGATGCTGCGTAGCAAATGTCGAGCGAGGCTGAGCCCATGCGCCTGAAGCCCCTCACTCGAGGTATCACCCGCACTGCCTCGGCAATATTGTTGTCGGCATTTTCCGCTTTATCATAGGGGAAACCCGTGCACACCACGGCTTGCGACAGGGCGGTGCACTGCGAGCAATGAATAGGCTCGCCGTTTAGCATAGCGCCCTCGCCTTTCACGGCGGTGTAGAGCTCGTCGATACGTGGCGCATACACCACGCCCACCACCGTTTGGTCACGATGCTTCACCCCTATCGAAATGGTAAAATAAGGTAACCCCGATTTGAAATTCGTGGTCCCGTCGATGGGGTCCACCACCCATTGCCACTCGCTCTGAAGGGCATCGGTGCCCGATTCTTCACTCAAGATAGAATGATGCGGATAAAGCTCACGGATGCGCTCCGCCACATAGGCTTCACACGCTTTGTCGGCAGCCGTCACCAAATCGTAGTCGTTGCCCTTGGTTTCCACCAGCAATCGTGCAGAGCGGAAATTTGCCAACTGAATTTTGCCGGCTTCGCGGGCAATGCTCACTGCATGGAGCAAAATTTGTGTGTAATCAGTGTTCATTTTCATTTTTCGGTTCTCAAGTTTTGCAAGTAAATATGGGGGTTTGCAGTTTGTAATCACCACTCAGCTCAACCATAAGCAATAACTATCGTCTTAACTTCTAACGAGCGAAGCGAGTGATAACTTCTTTAACTTCTTAACTTCCAAATATTATCACGTGCGAAACTTCATTTGTTGGTTTTGAAAAAATCCCCACTCGGGCACTGCCATCGTTGGTGCTAACTGCGCAACACCAATCAATGTGCAAAACCCGGGCGAGGAGCGTTATTAAGTTTGTCTGAAAAAAAGCGTTCCAAAAAGGCGAGCTGAAATGAGCTCTTATCACATGCTTACACCGGAATCTGACGCTTAAACACTTCTTTGAAAGTAATCAAGGTTTCGGTGCGGCCCAATCCCATTGTCAAGAATTTGTCGTGAATCAAATTCAGCAAATGGTCGTTGTTTTTTGCATAAAGTTTCACAAACATATCATATTTTCCGGTGGTGATGTAGCATTCCACCACTTCGGGCATCTCTTTCAAGTGTTCCACCACTTCGTCGTATTTCGAAGAGTCGTTCAAGAAAATGCCCACATAGGCGCAGGTGTCGTAGCCCACGGCTGCCGGATTAATCAGCGTAATCGAACCGTTAATCACTCCCATGCTATAGAGCTTTTGAATGCGTTGATGAATCGCTGCACCACTCACACCACATGCCCTCGACACTTCAAGATAAGGTTTGCGCGCATCAAGCGACAGCATTTTCAAAATTTTGTAATCTAATGAATCTAATTTCACGTTAGCCATAAGTTGTCCAGTAATAATAGTTTTTAATGAAATCCCAAAATAATCCTCAGTATTATAATGTGGTCAATAAATTTTTGACTACAAATATAAGCATTTATTTTTCACTACACCGCATTTTTTCTAAATATTAATTCACAATTAATTATTTTTTGCTTTTTACTCCCATTCCGCCCACCCGCCAATAAAAAAATCGAAAATTAAAAGATGAAAAAATTAGATAAATTTTGAAAATTGAATTTTAGTGCGTAACTTTGCCACGCACAGCCGCTCAAGTGCCAATGTCGGAACCTTCCGGCATCGGCAATGGATAGGGGTTGGGTGACATATTATTAAGAAAAACGTACTCATGCGTTAATCTTCTTCCCTTTGAATCTCGCAAATTCGAAACAACAGAGAAGATTATAGCAACTGGTTGGACGTTTGCGCTTCGTATGGAATAATTCCCTACGCTTCACCGGGGCATATTGCCTCTTTGAGCATTTCGGGATTACCATATTGATGCGTGGGCTGGCTGTGTTGCTTATCCTCTGTTGAAGGCGATGCGAGAGCCCAAAGGGTGGGATAAGCGAATGAAGTTGGATCCCACGCTTTTTTTATTTTGTCACGGACCAATTTGCTTTATTTAACCGCCCCCGGGATTCAGGGCAACTTGAAGTTGCTCCCGCTACAAATCAGGGAATCTTTACATGAAAAAAGTTATGTTGTTGGCATGCCTGCTGATGCTTGGATTCTCAGGCAGCTATGCTCAAAGAAATGCCAAAGCCACCGAAAAGGTGTTCGAGCAATCACAAACTCGCTTCACGGAACCCGAAGTAAGAACCTTTATCAACCCCGTGGTTGCCGACATGAAAATGCTCCTCACCACACGCCAAGAATATGGACCTTACGTGTTCAATCTGTCGAAACCCTTTGGCGAACTCACACAGTATCAGGTGGAAGAATTTAAGAAAACATCACTCTACCGTGCCAATCGTGAGGCAGGCTCCGACATTATGATTGCAGCACTTTTCAATGTATACGTCAACGAAAACGACAAGCAAAAACTCATTATCGACGTGTCGGGATTCCCCGCCATCTACACCAATTTCCACATCGTGAACATGAACGATGCGAAGGAATTGAAGATGATTGAAACCATCTACGGCAACTCTAACTGGATTTCCGGACAAATGAAAGACCGTGTAAATCAAAACGCAGTTAAATAATTCTTTTATTCACATAACAAACTCAAAACACAATGAAAAAATTTTTAGTTATCGCTGTAGCCGCTTTCATTGGCGCTTCAGCAAGTGCACAAATTGTGCAAAGCACGATGCTTAACATCAAAAAGGAGAAGAAAACTATGTGGTACGTTCGCGCAGGCCTCTCAATCAATAATGCAGCCGGTGAAGCCACAAAAGCACTGAAAGACGAGGGCTGCTCCGTTGGCTCTAAAATGGGCTATGATTTTTCTGTTGGTTTCCAAAGAAGAATCGGCAACAGCGGTCTCTATTGGGGTGAAGAACTCGGACTCGGAACCCGTGGTGCTAAAGAATCGTATAGCGATGAAGAAGGTGAAGAAAAAAGTTCTTTGTTGGCACACAATGTAAAATTCCAGCCCCTTATGCTTGGCTTTAAATATGGCATCACCGACGATATCAAAGTAGACGCACATGTGGGTGGCTTTGTGAGCTACGATTTTGCCGGAACAGGCAAAACTGAATGGTCTGAGGATGGTAGCGAGGATTCGTCTCTCAGCGAACTCGACGAAGATTATGGCTACCAACGCCTCGATGCAGGTATGCAAGCAGGCATCGGTGTATGGTACAAGCGCTTCAATCTCGACATTAGCTATCAAAAAGGTTTTATTTCTGTAAGCGATTGCGATTACCTCGATTACAAAAACGTTTACTCAAGCAACCTGATGATACGCCTTGGTATTGCATTCTAAAAGAATGAACAGAATAGTGTTATTTTTTGCAGTGCTGGGCGTGATGCCTGGCATTGCAATTTTTGCAGAAAACCCTGAACCACAACCCGCCTCCTATGCCAATGTGTTTGTGGAAGAAGGGGGCGAAATGGTGGTCAACCATGCTGAAAGCATCACCGGAAAAAACCGTAGTAGCATTCTCGCCGGCGCCATGATGTTTATCATTGAAAATTTAGAAGCCGGAGGCGAGGCATACCCGATGCTCAACATGGAGGATTTTTCTTTCGCTATCAATGGCAAATATGAGGTGAAATCCGGCAAAAATAATTTGCTTGACAAGCTGAATGAAGTCACCTACAAATACACCTTGCAAATTCAGGCTGAGGACGGAACCCTTAATATCAAAGTCGCTAACATTGAAACCTCGTTTAAAGAAAAAGGCTTCATCCCCAAAAAGATGAAAATGAAAAAGCTACTGGCTTCCGATAAAGAACAGCACAAAGCCTTGGTGAGCGATTTCGTTCGCCTCAATAGCGAATATCTCAGCAAAATCACAGATTATGTGGAAGAAGCCAAACTTCAAAAGGTGACCCATTGGAAGGAAGTAGCGGAAGGTACTGTGGTGGCAGGTATGAACAAAACAGAGGTGAAACTCGCCATCGGCTTGCCGGAAACTATGCGCGATACCGGGCAAGGCGAAAAGTGGATGTATGGCTACGATTTTGTAGTGCTTTTCAATAAAGGCGTGGTGCAGCGCATAATCAAGTAATGTGTGCTCCCTATCCTTATGCTAATAGTGGGCTGCTCCTTCCGGTGCAGCCCACTTTTATTCGTTAGCCGGAAGCCGATGATGCTTCCGAGCCTATGCCATCAATTCAGCATTATCTTTCCCAAACCACATTGTCGTTAAACATATAGAATTTCTTAGCAGCCCTCAAAGCATCTGCTTCTTCTTTCTTGATGTTGCCGGCAAATTTAAATACGCCTTCATCACCTTCTTTACCCTTGGTGATGAGTTCTACCATCTTCGGTCCTTCAGCGGGGTCTACATCAATGTAGGTGGTTTGTTTGCTTTCGTCGGCAGCATCGCGATAGCCAAGCATCACTTTGTAGCTAACCAACTTTTTGATAGTGGGGTCGGGAGCTGCCACTTTCAAAGTCACTTCTGCTTCCACAGGCACCATATCGCCTTGAGGTTCATTCAAAGTGTACTTCACCACACCTAAACCGGGTTTCAAAGTTTTGAAATCACCGCTGGTGGAGGACAATTTGCAGTTCAGCACCACCGGATAAGTGACTTCTGCATTTGCTGCTGCTGTGCTGTCGCTACTGCTGTCGCTGCCGGCAGCCTTACCATCACCCTTACCGCAGCTCACCATCATCAAAGATGCAACCGCTGCGAGCATCAATAATACTTTTTTCATTGTAAGTTAAGTTTTTAAAATTGAATAATAATATTGGTAAAAAAATACAAGAGTTTCTATTCACAAAATTGAATGAAAGGCTTGGATGAGGCTTCACAAATTCCATTCCATACAATTCTATAGCTTTTGTCACTGCAAATATAATCACATTTATTCTAATATCCAAATTTTTTTAAAGCCATTAGTTCTAAGGATCGTAGCATAAATTGCTTATGAATTATCCAACAGCTTTGCCAATTTCATAAATTTTCTGTATCTTTACCGAAAAATTATTTATAACTGACTAATAACATTAACATTCTTCTTCTTATGAAAGCTATTTTGCGTTTGCTTGCCATGGCTGTAGTGGCTATTTGTGTGCCTTTTGGTGCTATGGCAGAAACCTATTTGATTGATGCCGCTGCCACTCAAAGCGGCGCTACCATCACTTATCGCAATATCAATTTCACCGTGGGCACCACGGCTTTTGCCTCGTTTGCCGAATTCAATGCCGCCAACCCCAAGAGCAGTTCCACCCTCTACGTGGCTCCCGGCACCTACGAAGGCGGCGCCATCGCACTCTACAACCTGAAAGTGATGGGTGCCAACGCATTCCGCCACTGGAGCGACCGCACTGAAGAAACCACCATCACCTCGCCCATCTACATCAATGCAGGCTCGGTGGAAGTGAACGGTTTCGCCTTTACAGGGGCGGGCAGAGTGATTGCCAACACTGCCACCAACGAAGCACCGCTCTATAGCATACGCGTGCGGTACAACATTTTCAGCAATTCCACCGTGAGCCGCGCCGAAGGCACATCTCTCATCTCCATCGGTAGCCGCTACGCTGATGCCAATGCCAACAGCGACGTGTCGCAGCGCCGCTACGCCAACTGCGCCGTGGAGCATAACCGCTTCAATGGCGGCGGCTCCCATTTGGCAAACTCCATCGGGCTGTTTGGCGTTTTCGGCACCACTTCCGTAACCGATAATTATATCTACGATGGCGGCACGGGCGTGCACATCTGCAACGCCCAAGGCAATATCAATGTGAAAAACAATAAATTCCTCTACGTGGGCGTAACTGCTGCTGCCAACACCGACGGTGGGGGCGTGGGAGCATTTTCCGTCTACTACGAGCGTTCTGCTTACGCCAATACATCCACACTCAACATCACCGACAATGAATTCGACCACTGCTATGGCAAAACCTCCTACATGGCGCTTCTGCGCGTGTATCCGGGCACAGCAGGGAGCACCAGCTGTGTGACGCCTTCCAATCTGTCGGTGAACATCAATCGCAATACATTCACCAACAAAACCTCCACCGCCACCAATTCGGGCCAGCTCGGCGAAAACATGTTGCTCTATGCCGATAAAGGCACCACAGGTGGCGTGAAATTCAATATCGCCGACAACCACTACGACAACCGCTTCTACAAATTCTCCTTTGTAACGCTTGCCGACAGCTGGGGACAACGCGAAATCTATTCCAATGTGGCTGACCAATTCACCCTCGCCGGGAAGTATTCCACGATGGGCACGTCTATCATCGATGGCAAGGATATCAGCAACCACCTCACCGGACTGACACCGGCCAACAATACCGTGATTCAAAGTATGGACATCGACCCGGTGACGGGCGACCTCTATTTCTTGCAACTGATGAATAGCACCAACAAATCGAACTTCAATAGCGCCAACGGGCTGAGCACCACCGAATGTGACCCACTCTATCTGTTCCGCGTGCCGTGCACCAAGAAGGCTACCGCCACCGATGGCACCTACACCTACAGCACATCAATTCAGAAAATGAGCCTTGCCAAAACCGGGCACGGCGTGAAACTCTGCGTGTTCCGCGACCCGAACGGCCAACTGTGGATGGTGACCGGCGCCAAAGGCTCCGACAATGGCACGAGCAACGACCTCTCGGGCAAAGCTATCTGCAAGTTTAAATTCGTGAGTGGAGCCACGGTGATTGCCGATGGCAGAACCAACAGCACCGTGAGCCTTTCCTACTACGACCACCCGAAAGGATATACTAATGTGTATGCCGATATCGACCCCGTGAATCGCTACATTTGCTATAGCAGCTCGGGCAGTGGCAAGCGCCGCTATTGCGTCTACGACCTCGATGCTTTCCTTGCCGGAAATAATGTAGAAATCAAGGAATACGTAATGACTAAGGGCGACACACCCGTCACCGGCTCGGGACTCTCGGGCGACGCGGGATTTGAATGGAAGTCCTATCAGAGTTTTTGCATCAGTGGCGACTACCTCTATATCTATGAAGGGGTGGGCAGCAGTAGCAATTCACCGGTGCATATCATGAATATCGTGAATTGGCGAACCAACACTTTCATCCAGCGCAAAGATATCGACTATGCCCGCATCAACAATATGTCGTGGGGCGAACCCGAAGCGATGGCTGTACGCCCCGATGTGTTTGGCAATGCGTGTATGTATTTGGGCATTTCTGCCAATAGCTCGTCGGTGTCGGTGCTCAAGTTTCATATCGACCGCCACGTAAATTCGTCGGGCACCGTGATTGGCGACGACACCAATGCCACCGCCAAGCATTTCTCCACCTCGCAATATTCGGGCATCACAATGGCGCCTTCGGCTTCGGAAATGGCGTTCACAGCCGGTAGCATCGAGGAAACACCCTCGCAAACACTCACCGTGAACCGTACAAGCGAATACATGTTTGGCAAATGGACTGCCGTTATCTCCGGCGAAGATGGCGATGTGTTCTCCGCTGAAGTGGCTGACCACAACCAATTTGCATCTGCCTTTACGGTGAACGTTACCTTCCGTCCCGATGGTAGAGAAACGGCTTATTCGGCACAATTGCGCCTCACTTCGCCCAATGCCACCGACATCGTGATTCCCCTTTCTGCCACAGCGCCCGCTGCCACAGTGCCCGGCGACGTGAACTGCGACGGTAAAGTGGATGTGAGCGACGTAACAGCCCTCGTGAGCAAAATCCTCGGCGAGGAGCCCGATTCATTCAACCCCGCAGCCGCCGACCTCAACGCCGATACCCTACTCGACGTAAGCGACGTAACAGCCCTCGTCACCCTTATCCTTACATAAACCATCATCCGCGCCTACGGGAATGCGTGACAATCGTGAAACACATTAGGCGGGGTTGCATACCTAACGGCATGCGTGATGGAGGACGGCATCCGTTACCGGCATGAGATGAACACTTCGCTGCGCTCCGTGTTCATCTCATACCGGCCTACACACATCGCATCCCTATGGGATGCCCGTATCCGGGCGTCATCGGCATCCGGGTGCCACTGTCATCCGGGCGTCATCGGCATCCGGGTGCCACTGTCATCCGGGCGTCATCGGCATCCGGGTATCGTGAAAAAACTGAAACGTCTGTGGCACATCCATTTTCGTTTTCGTTCAAAATTCTTCGGCGAATTTGGAAAAAAATTGCTAAATTTGTAGGTTAATTGCCTAAATAGGCTGTTTTTCCAATCCTTTTGATATGAACAACAACGATAAGACCCCTGAAGAAGTAAACAATCAGCTCAATGCCGATGCGCTCCCCACTCCCGGCGCCGAAGCTCCTGAAACCACCGAAGCTGAAGCTCTCGAAGCTCCCGATGCCGAAGCTCTCGATGCACCCGATGCCGCAGTGGAGGAATCGACTCATTCTTCCTACGCTTTGCCCAAAGACAAGAAATTGCAACTTTCGGGCATGTATGAGAATTGGTTTCTCGACTATGCCAGTTATGTGATTCTGGAGCGTGCGGTGCCGCATATTGAAGATGGCTTTAAGCCTGTGCAACGCCGCATCATGCACGTGATGAAAAAGAGCGACAATGGTCACTACGCGAAGGTGGCGGGTATTGTGGGCGACACTATGCACTATCACCCTCACGGCGATGCCTCAATTTATTCGGCGCTGGTGGCTATCGGCCAGAAGGGGTTGCTGGTCGACACACAGGGTAACTGGGGTAACATCCTCACCGGCGACGGCGCGGCAGCGGGTCGTTACATTGAGGCACGCCTGTCGGAGTTCGCCCTCGATGTGGTGTTCGACAATAAGGTGACGGAATGGACGTGGAGCTACGATGGAACCAACCAGGAGCCTATCACTCTGCCGGCAAAGTTCCCGTTGCTCTTGGCGCAAGGTGCAGAGGGTATTGCAGTGGGCTTGTCGTGCAAAATTTTGCCTCACAATTTCAATGAAATCATAGATGCCGCCGTGGCATATTTGCGTGGCGAGGAATTCCACCTTTACCCCGATTTTCCCACCGGGGGCTATATCGATGTGAATAATTACAAGGATGGCGAGCGCGGCGGAAATGTGAGGGTGCGCACCAAAATCGAGAAGGTGGACAATAAAACCCTCTTGGTGAAAGATGTGCCCTACGGAAAAACCACCGCCACGGTGATTGAATCCATTTTGAAAGCCGCCGAAAAGGGCAAAATCAAAATCAAAAAGGTGGAAGACAACACAGCCTCCACCGCCGAAATCATCGTCACCCTCCAGCCGGGCACTTCCAGCGATAAGGCCATCGACGCACTCTATGCCTTCAGCGATTGCGAAATCAGCATTTCGCCTTGCTGCTGTGTGATTAAAGACGAAAAACCGCAGTTCCTCAATGTGAGCGAATTGCTTCGCTATAGCGTGGACCGCACCAAAGATATTCTGAAAGCCGACCTCGAATATCAGCGCAAAGATGCCTTGGAATCGCTACTCTACGCCTCACTCGAAAAGATTTTTATAGAAGAGCGTATCTATAAAGACCGTGCCTATGAGCAAGCCAAAGACTTGGACACCGCTTTAGCACACATCGATAAGCGTTTGGATCCCTATAAACCGCAGTTTGTGCGCGACATCACGCGCGACGACTTGCTGCGCTTGTTGGAAATCAAAATGGCAAGAATCTTGAAGTTCAATATCGACAAAGCGAACAATTACATTGCCATGCTCAATGAGCGCATCACCGATATCGACCAAAAACTCGCCCACTTGGTGGATTTCACCATCGAATGGTATGAGCGCCTGAAAAAGAAATATGGTAGCGCCTATCCGCGCCGCACTATTATCCGCGATTTCGACACCATCGTGGCATCGAAGGTGGCTGAAGCCAACGAAAAACTCTATATCAATCGTGCCGACGGCTTCATTGGCACCGGGCTGAAGAAGGATGAATTTGTGTGCAATTGCTCGGATATCGACGATATTATCATCTTCTACAAAGATGGTAAATTTAAGGTGATTAAGGTGAGCGAAAAAATATATGTGGGCAAAAATATCATCTACCTCAATGTGTTTAAGCGCAACGACACTCGCACCATCTACAATGTGCTCTATCAAGACGGCCGAGGCGGCATCGTGTATATGAAGCGATTTGCCGTGACAGGCGTGACGCGCGACCGCGAATACGACCTTACACAAGGCAAGCCGGGTAGCAAAGTGATGTGGTTTACTGCTAATCCCAATGGTGAGGCGGAGGTGCTGCGTATCACTCTCAAGCCCAAGCCGCGCCTGAAGGTGCTCCAATTCGACATCGATTTGGCGGAATTGGGCATTAAAGGTAAACTCACTCGTGGCAATCTGGTGACCAAAAATGAGGTGCACCGCATTTCGCTCAAAGAGCACGGTGTGTCCACGCTGGGCGACCGCGAGGTGTGGTTCGACCCCGATGTGCTGCGCATCAATTACGAAAACCACGGCTTTTCGTTGGGAAAATTCAGTGGCGACGACCGTATTCTCGTGATTATGAAAAACGGCGATTTCTACACCACCACTTCCGAAGCCACCAACCACTACGAAGATGGCATTCTGCGCATTGAAAAATATGCCGAAAGTAAGGTGTGGACCGCTATTGTGGACGATGCCGACCAAGGTTACCTCTACATCAAACGCTACACTCTCGACGACCGAAACAGCAAGCAAAGTATGATTGGCGGTAATCCCGCTTCCAAACTACTTGCCCTCTCCGACGCCAAATTCCCGCGCTTTGAAGTGAAATTCGGCGGTGGCGATGCTTTCCGCGAAAATCTCGTGATTGATGCTGATGAGTATATCGGGGTGAAGAGCTTTAAGGCGAAGGGCAAACGCGTGAGCAATTTCGCTATCGATACCATCACGGAAATCGAACCGCGAGAAGTGCCGGAAGAAGCGCCTGCCGCTACCGCCATCGCTGAAATGGAAGATGCCGACACTGCGGTAGCCAACACGTCGAAAGAAATCAACCAACAAGAAGTGCGCGACCAATTAACCGGACAAACGCGCCTCTTTGCCGACGATGATGAATAGGTTGCTCCACATAGTGCTACTGATGTTCCTGGGCTGTGAATTTGGGTCCGCACAATCCGATTCCGCTTTGTGCCTCTCGCCGGCAAAAACCACCACAAGCATCTTTACTGTGGATGCCGGGGTGGGTTCGCAACGCGATACCTACATTTCGCCCATCGCCTACGATGGCGTGCACTTGCGGGTAGCATATAATAATATGTGCCAAAACGAAAAATCGCGCATCACACGTGTACTGGAAGGTGGTATCGACTATGAACTCACCGAAAATCCGGCGGGCAACCACACAATGCACACCCTACTTGCCGACTTTAAGTGGGCGGCAATGCGGCGCTGGGAAAAGGTACTGCTCCCGCGCCTCGATTTGATGATGGGCCCTATGGCGCAGTTTCGCGGCGGTTTGCTCTATAATCCCAATAATAGCAACAATGTGGTGTCGGCGCGCATCCACGCTTGCGTGGGCGTCAACGCCATGGCTTCCTACCTTACTACCCTGAAAAAGCGTCCCTTAAAAATCTACTACGAACTGTCGCTGCCGGTGGCAGGCGCTATGTTTTCGCCCGAATACGACGAAGCCTACTACGAAATTTATGTGGGCAACCACAGCAATCTCGCCCACTTTGCCTGGTGGGGCAATCGCTTCGACATCACCAATTATGTGTTTGCCGACTATCGCATTGGCGCTAACACAGTGCTCCGCTTAGGCTATCGCAACAGAATCGAAACCTCCAATGTGTGCCACATCACCACCCGAGCCATCAGCCACGCCCTGGTGCTCGGCATAGGCTGCAACCTCCTTAAATAATGCATAACCATGAACCTTGGAGAGACGCTTTAGGTGTATGGCTCATTTTTTTTACACAAAATATTCCCGATACAAACTTGCCGTATTGGGCTTGACCTCACCCCACCACCCACCATATCTTTGTCCCCGAGTTCTTTGAAATAATGGTTCAGCGTTCATAGAGTAGTCCAAGTCAACGTGCCCCAAGCGTTTCAGGTGTTCAGGTGTTTCAGGTGTTCAGGTGTTTCAGGTGTCAGGTGTTTCAGGTGTTTCAGGTGTTTCAAGTGTTTCAGGTGTTTCAAGTGTTTCGGGTGTTTCAGTTCACGTGACCCAAGCGTTTCAGGCGCCCACCGCCGTCGGAGACGGCTTATTGTCGTTAACTCCATGCAAGCGGAGGCGTAGCCGGAGCGGAGCTTGGAGATAGCCGATGCAAGCGGTATGAGCCTTGGAGAGGGTCGGTTGTGGCGGATTCGAGTAAATAGTAATTATCAAAAGATTCCACTATTTTTCTACAAAGCCTCCCTAATTATGCATTAAATTAAGGGCTGTGTCGAGGATGGTGTCGTGGCCGGATTGGCGGTCGGCGTCGGTGATGTCGACTTTAATGTCGGGTTCTACGCCAAATTCGGTGATATGACCTTCGGCGTCGCGGATCACTGCTGCTGAAAAACGCACACTCCACCCGTTTGGTAATTCACTGGTAAATGGAAGTCCGCAACCGCCGCCGGTGGTGTCGCCCACCACAGTGACGTTGGGCAGTTGCTTCATAATCGAAACGAAATTATTGGTAGCGCTAAAACTGCCGCGATTGCACAGCACCACGATGGGCTTATTGTAGTGCTGACGATTTTTTGTGGGGCTGAAATAATAGTCGTAAGGCTCTGAGAAGTCGTCGTGGGCGGGTCCGGTTTTGTGGCTGATGCTCCCCACTTTTATTTTTTCGGTGATAAATCTGCCCACCAGTTTTTCCACATTCGTGAGATAGCCGCCACCATTGCTACGCACGTCGATAATCAGTCCGCTACTACTTGCCAGATACGCCAACACCGCATCCAAATTTCCCTCGCCGATGCCCGTAGAGAAGTCGCCATAGTACATATACCCCACATTATTGCTCAGAATCTGGTATTTAATGCCACTCGTGCGTTTGTATTCAAAATTGAGGTAGTTTTCGTCGATGATACGTTCATCGTAGTTCACGGGATATTGCTCCCAAATCCAGTATCTCGACACATCGTAGGCAGAAATCAAATTGGTGTGGCCGTCTTTCAGCTCCTTAAGCATCTCGCTACAGAGATTAAAAAGTTCGTTGCTATTAATGCCTGTAGTGATTTTGGCACGATAGCGATTGCCCACCTCGTTCCAATCCACATTTTTGTATTCAAAAAAGGTGTAATGCTCATCAAGGATGGTCCAAAGCGCATCAAAATTCCCTTCAGCATCATTGCTAAAAGTTTGGTCGCTACAGCTGAAGCAAGTGGTAGCCACCAGCAGAGCCCAAAATATGCGAATAGCTTTTCTTATCACGGCAAGCATTAATTGTGCATTATGAATTATGAATTATGCATTAAATAACTTTCCCTGCCGATTTAATGGCTTTGGTTTCAAAGGGGTAGCGAGGTTGGTTTTCATCTTTGATTACCACCTTCATGCCCACCTCGGCATAATGCTCTTTAAAGTGGTCGATGCCGGCGTCGGTAAGGCGGATGCAGCCCTCGCTGTCGCGCCCCGGCATTTTATCTTCGTTGCCGGTGTTGCCGTGTATGCCAATGCCCTTGTGTGGCGTGGCGAGGCGTAAAAACCATTTCCCATACGCCAAGATAGGACCTCTGCCGTCGCCGAAATCATGCACCCAAGTGGATGCGTCTTTGATTTCGCTGATGCTGAAAGGCTCTTCCATGGTGCACGACGGTGTTTTCATATCGCCGTCTTTTTCCTTCTGCCCTTTAGCGCGGCTCAGGCACACCGGATAGCGTGCAATGAGGGTGGTGTCGCCATTCACGGTGGCATACACATTGAGGCGCAGTTCGCGCTTGGAAATCACCACAAAAGCGCTACCCGAATCGTAAGTGCCTTCAAAAAACACCTTTGCTGTGTCGGGACGAAATTTGCCCTCGGCTATTTCCGCCGGTTGTTCGTCGGGATTCACTGCGGTGCTGTCGGTTGCTGAAGTGGCGCCGGATTCACCTTTGCAAGAACTCATCGCCAATGCGATGGCCAAAGGCATCAAAAATAATGCGAGATAGCTACGTTTCATATTGTTCATAATGTATGATGATATTTTCGTTACGGAATTTCCAAGAGTTCTACCCTTACGCCGCCTTTTTTGCCACACATATAGCTCATGGGTTTATTGAAGCCGTCGTGAATTAATTCGTCGATAAAGAGCGGTTGGTTGTCAAAGAAATAGAGGCTCTTAAAGGTGTCGCCTACTGCGAGTTTGGAGTTGATGGATTGCTCCACCACGAAAGAATTGTCGCCGGTGTACATAATCACGATTTGCCGGTTGGGCTCCCAAGTCACTTTTAGTCGGTCTCCTTTTTTCAAGGAATCACTACGGATGCCCTTTCCCAAAAATTCTTGCGAGGTGGCGGTGTGGTCGAGGTGCACGAGGAATGCCTCCCAATTTTTGAAATCCAAAAATCGTGCCAGCAGCGATAGGGTAGTTATGCTCGGCACATTGCCATCGTCGATAAAATTCCAAATGCGCTTGAGTGTGTTGACCGACACATACTCGCGGATTTTAGTTTGGATGGCTTCTGAGAGCTCCACGAAATCATTTGAAGTGGTCATGGTGTGCCCCATAGCACTTTCCACACACGAGCGCAGGGCGGTGAGCTCCCACCCGTCTTTCTTCAGTTTGCCTCTACTTTTACTCATAGTGTCAATGGAATAGTGAGTATAAAAATCTTGACAGTAAATAATAATGCAGAACAAAAAATTCAATTGCCTATTACGCATACAAATATACGAATAAATTTCAGAATTTCTGCGTTTTGCGTCAAAAAATCAAGCGGGGCAAAGTTGAAAATTGAGGATGGTGCAAGCGCGAGCGTTGCGCACATAGAGGTGGAAGGTGCCATTCTGTATCTCCGCCGGCATTTGCTGCAAGGCGCCGGGGCGGAGGCGCACCTCAAAGTCGGTACTTTTTTTTCCGCTATTCACCAAGGTGCACTCAAAATATGCCGATTCCGCCTCTGCCACCATCGCTTCGCACTCCTTCGAAGGCACACTCACAAGCAATTTACCATCCTGTGGCACAGCACCTACCTCGGTGTACACGTTGGGCAATCCATTGCGCTCGGGCATATATTGGGCAAAATTCACGATAGCGCCCACCTTCTTTTTAGCACTGTCTTTGATGAAATCGTCCACCCACATTCTGTAATACGGACGGTCGACGATTACTGCCACTTTGCCCGATGGAAAGCGCACCACATCACCTTGCCGGATGGCTAAATAGCCGCTATACTGTTCCACCGCGGCTTTGTCGGTGAGGGTGGCAAGGTTGGGCTCGTTTTCTTCCACATGCCCAAGCGACTGCGCCTTCGGCACTTCTATAAAGCGATATTGCTCGGAAATGAAGTTCAAATCCCGAGTGATGTGAATGTCGGTTTCGCCCATCAAGGTGAAGCCGTGGTCTTCGTCCATCATGTTGAGCACCACCATATCGTCGGGGTCGTCGAACAAGGGCGGCTCATCGCAGCTCGCCATTGCGATTGTCAAGGCGAAGGCGGCAAGCAAATGCACACAATTGCTGACTTTCATAGGAGTGGATTTAGAACGCATACTTCAGTCCCACGCCGGTAATGAAGCGGGTGGCGTGGTCCACCATCTGGAAAGTTTCTTCGGTGTAGATGGCAAAATTTCTCCCGATATTAAATTCCACTCCGCAGCCCACATTGGCGCCACATTTATTCACATCGCCTTTCGAATTTACATATGCAAAGCCCGCCATTGGGTACACATTAAAGCCCACATGCGAATCAATCACATATTGCAAATTGATATTCACATTGGTGAAATGCCCGGCGTTGCCTTTTTCGCATGAATAGATAAACTCGGGAGCAATGCGCAAATTGTCTAAAAATTGGTATTCCAATTGAAAACCGAAGCCGGAATTACCGCCTTTCGATGAATAATCGTAGTCTACGCCAAACTGCATGTTGGGCTTCATTGCCATAGCGGCTGTGGCGGAAAGAATAGCCACAAAAAGGAATAAAAATAATTTTTTCATAACTCTGCTATTTTATATTTTAATATCCACTGCAATTAAGCATGGTGTGGAAGAATTTATTTTTTCTGAATCTCAGTGTTTTCGTCGCGCATTTTTGGTTCGTATTTATGCAAGCGCACTTTCATTTCATCGAAGCCCTGCCCAAACACGCTGTTGGTTTGCACCATCGATATGAATGCGTTGGGGTCGATGCGCTTGATGATGCGCTGCACATTCACGCTCTCGTATTTTCGACACACCACAAGCAGCATTTTCACATCGCGCTTGCTATACCAGCCGGTGCCATGAATGAGGGTGCAACCGCGGTTTGCCTCATTGTTGATGGCATTGGCAATGTCGAGCCAGTGCTCGCTGAATATGAGAAACTGTACGCCTTGCACGCGCTTGCTGATGGCCATATCGGCTGCCACAGAGTTGATTACCAAAAACACGTAGCCAAACAAGGTGCTGTCCACTGTGTGAAACAAGAAATACGACGAGGTGATAATCAACAAGTCGCAATACAGCATCATGCGCCCAAACGACACATTGCTATACTTGTTCACCATAGCGGCTATCACATCGGTGCCGCCGCTACTGCCGCCATGCGAAAATGTGATGCCTAAACCCACGCCGCAAAGCACAGCTCCAATCATGATGTTCATAAATGGCTGTTGAGCCACCAACGGCTCTTGAAACAAGGGCGTGAAAATACCCAAAAACAAGCTGAAAATGGAGGCGCCAAACACGGTGCGAATCACAAACTGACGGCCCACCACGCGGTAAGCCAACAGCAAGAGGATGATGTTGATAGCGTAGTTGGGGATTGCCACATTGATGGTCCGACCAGAAGCATAATAAATGATGGTCGACACACCGGTCACACCTCCCGTCACCACATTTTCCGGAATTACAAACGCCGAAAAACTGAACGCGCACAGAAAAAGTCCGAACACAATCATAAAATAGTCTTTCGACTGATTGAGAATACTACGTGGTGAAAAATTCATTTATTCGCTCTTTATTGTTGATGATAAGCTATATAGGGCGCCCAATGGATAAGCAGCATGCCTTTTTGTTCTCTAAAAGCGCTCTCATTATGCGAAATTAAGGAATTGTTTTGAAAAAATTCAATTTTTTTGCCACAAATTTTGTGCGAATACCACGCTTTTTTTGCAAATTTGCATTCTCTCTTCATTATACAACAAAATTTAACAACCTCTTTTCAGTAAATACAACATGAAATTTATCCTCAAACTCCTTGCTTCGGCATTAGCAGTGTGGCTCACATCCCACTTTCTCGACAATGTAACTTGCGACCCTTGGTACTATGCCATAGTGGTGGCAATTGTGCTGGGCCTTATCAATATGATCATCAAGCCTATCGTGAAATTATTCGCCTTGCCCATCAACATTATCACTTTAGGACTCTTCTCTTTAGTAATCAACGGACTGATGGTGATGCTCTGCGACCACTTTGTGGATGCATTTTCCATTGCAGGAACCACCCTCAGCGCACTCGGCACTGCCATCATCTTCAGCGTGGTGCTCTCCATTATCAACTGGCTACTCCACAAACTGGTAGACTAAACCCCAATTAAGCATCACCCACATAATTATCTCCACATTTTTTGGAGATTAGAGAGATATACAGTATCTTTACATAGTTTTCAATCACCGGAACACAATAGGCATCATGATGAAATACCCTATAGGCATTCAATGCTTCGACCAAATCCGAGAAGAAGGATATGTGTATGTCGACAAAACGGCATTAGTCTACGACTTGGTTTCGAATGGAAAAGTATATTTCCTGAGTCGTCCGCGCCGCTTCGGCAAGAGTCTGCTGGTGTCCACACTTGAACACTATTTCCTTGGCCATAAGCATCTCTTTCAAGGACTCGCCATCCACAATCGCGAAAAAGAGTGGACAGAATACCCCGTGTTTCACATTTCATTCGCCACTTCCAATTACACCAAATATGGAGCATTAGAGGATGCAATCGAAACACAACTCTCGGAATTTGCTGCCATTTACGGAAATGAAGCCGGCAATGTGAAGGATTATGGATTAAGGCTTCGATACTTGATTAAGGCAGCCCATCAAATAACAGGACGTCGGGCAGTAGTTCTCATCGACGAATACGATAAGCCTCTGCTCGATGTAATGGATTCAGGCATACCGGCTCCCGCTCCCGCAGGGGAAATTCAAACCCTTGAAGAACATAACCGTGAACTGTTGAAAGGACTGTATAGCGCATTTAAAGACGCCGATAGAGATTTGAGATTCGTTTTTCTCACCGGCATTACCAAGTTTTCGCAAATCAGTGTGTTCAGCGGGTTTAACCAACCTAAAGATATCAGTAGTGATGCGCGCTTCGACGCAATCTGCGGTATTACCAATGATGAACTGCTCACAATCTTCAAAAATCAAATTATAGAATTGGGCAAAATAAATGGCATCTCTGAAAATGAAACCATTGCTAAACTAAAACATAAATACGACGGATATCATTTTAGCAAACGTCTCACCGATGTGTTCAATCCGTTCAGCCTGCTCAACTGCTTTGATGCTAATGATTTTCAAAATTATTGGTTTTCTTCCGGCACTCCCACTTACCTGATGCGATTGATGGCTAACAATAATGAAAGAATCAACGAACTTGCCGGTAAGGAATATCCTGCAGCCGAGTTTGTAGATTATAAGGCGTCGATACAGTGCCCACTACCTATGCTCTATCAAAGCGGTTATCTTACCATTAAGGCCTACGACCCTATGTTCGATGTCTACCTTCTCGACTTTCCAAACGAAGAAGTGAGAAGCGGATTGGTGTCGATGCTCGCATCAGAATATTTTAGCACTGCCAACTATTCTGATTCTTGGATAGTGGATTTTACACGAACGCTTTTGACCGGTGATATAGAAAAATTTAAACTACAACTCATCGCATTCTTTTCCAATATCACTTATCGTTTCCGCCGCAAAGATGATATTAAGGAATGTGAGCGACATTTCCACTACACTTTCTATCTCATTATGCAGATGCTGGGTAAATACAACACGTATGTGGAAAAAGAAACAAGTAGGGGTCGCATCGACTGTGTGCTGGAATGTCCCAACTATGTGTATATCTTCGAATTCAAACTCAATTCCGGCGCAAAATCAGCACTCAAGCAAATTGAAGAAAAAGGCTATGCTTTGCCTTACGCGGCCGACAGCCGCAAGCTCTACAAGGTGGGCATCAGCTTTTCATCTGATACCGGTAATATCAGTGAATTTGAGTATATCTAACGATTTTAATCGCAACCATACGCATCATCACCGCCTTTTTTTCGCAAGAAGGGCGGTGATGATGCGTATGGAGGGGCTTTAGCCCATCGCCGTTGGATGCCGGCTTATTCGAGGAGGCGATTCACGAGGGCTGTTACGTCGGTTACGTTCACTTCGCCGTCGCCGTTAATGTCGCAAGCGGTGTCGGGATAGGAGGTGTCGCCGAGAATGCGGTTTACCAAGGCGGTCACATCGCTCACATTCACCACACCGTCGGCATTGATATCGCCCGTGATGGCTTGGTGCTTGTAGTGAGCATAGAGTGATTTGATGGCAATGGAGTGCTCGCCTGCTGTGGTGGTGGTTTTGTTGGGCACAAATCTGATTTCTTGCAAATTGATGGGATACGTGTTCAAGCGGGTGATGCCCCCCATTTGTTCCAAATCGAGCAAAATGGTGTAGTCGGTTCCGGCGTCAAATCCGGCTCCGCCATTGTCAAATTTCTGATAGTTGGCAGAGGTGATATTGAGGTTGCGGGCATCTATCTGAATATATTCAATAGGTGCTGTGCTATTGAAGGTTAGTCCCACTTCGTCGGGCAAACTGAAGAGTGTAACGTCTTTCAGCAGTTTGATGTATGGTGCACGCGAGGAGCCGTAGGTGTAGGTGAGCAATCCGTCGGCGTTGAGCACGAGTTGGGTAGCACCCGAACCCTTCAGTGTCCAGTCGTCCCAAGTTTGGTAGAGATAGGGAGCGGGAGAAATTTCTACATACACCGAATCAGTATCCACAAATTCGCCAATCTTGCAGGTGATGGCGGTTTTACCGTTTTTCAGTCCGCGGAGTTTACCATTTTCCACCACTGCCACAGTTGGGTCGTCGATAGTCCAATCCAGCAGGGCGGCATCGTAGTAGAAAGTTTGCGCATTCACCGTAGCGGTCACTTCTATAGGCCACGCCTGGTGGTCAACGGTGATCACGGGCTTGAGCGAAATGGCGGGTTGGGCATAGAGAGTGGTGATGTTGAGTGTGGCGGTGATACCATTGTAGGAGGCGGTGAGGGTGCCGGTGATCACATTGCCGCCCACATTGAGTTGTTGTCCGTCGGTGGTGCCCAATGAGGCATCGCACGAAAGCGTGAATCCTTGCAGATTTTCGTTCACCACATCGCCATATTGGTTGTAGGCAATGATTTGCGGTTGATAGGATGCATAGATAGGCAAGCGCAAGGCAGCATCGGCAAAGCGGATGGAAGCCACTTCATTGTCGGCAGGGGCGATCGATTCAATGAGCCAACCGGTGGCTACGGCGCGGGGTGTTCCTTCGGTGGTTTTGTTGATAATGGCGCCATTCACCAGCATTTGTGCCGACCCTCCGGCATCGTAGTTCACCACTTCGGAAATGTCGGGGTAGAGGCTCTTTAAAATCTGGCACATCACCTCGGTGCTACAGCCCGCCGAGCGTCCGTAGGATGGATGTTCCGACTTGTCGATTACAATCATATAAAGTTTTTTGCCATCTGCACTACATCCATATCCGGTGCGCGAATACACTTGTGAATTGTAGGTTTCGTCGTAGTTTCTGCCGGTGAGTTCGCCATTGTGCATCACCGGGGCATTGCCTTCCACCAAGTTTTCAATCCACGGAGTGGTGGGGTCTGTTTCCGGTTCGTTGGTGGTCCAGCCGTGTGCAATAGTGATTACATCACCTTCTTGGTGCGCCTCCATTAGTGCTTTCATCGCGCCGGTGGCAGTGATACAAGCATCGTAGGTGCCCAGGGTTTGGCGGTCGGAAGCCTTCACTATTTTTTGAATGGTGAAAGTCATCGGTTTGCCCACTTGCCAACTGCTGCCATCGGCAAAAGTTAAGTAATAATTGTCGGCATCGTTGGTGCCGGTGGTGTTGTTGGCCACCCAATTGGTTTCAAAAGCGCGGCTTCTGCCAAAGTATTCATTCCACAAGCAGAGTTCGTCGGGGAGGTTGCGCTTATTCACCTTGTTAATTGCCAAGGGCGATGCAAGCCGGCTACTGCTCACCGTGCCTGCCCAAGTGAAATGTCCGAAAATCAAATTTTTGTCGTGGTCGATGGCAGAGCAAGCGGTGCGCGAAGGTCCGCCATCCCAAGTGTCGTTCACATTATTGGTGTTCACAATCACAGTGTCGTTGCGCACCACGCCACCTAATGGCGAGCCGAGCATATAGTTGCTTTGAGCGCCTTGTCCCGACACGCACCAGAAATTGGCGTTACAGCCCGCCAATACACGTTTGCCATTGGTGCTATAGCGTTTGGCCATACTCACCATACCTTCGGTTTTGCCTAATAGGTTTTGCCCTTGGGCGGTTTCGATGCGGTTGTAGGGGTTCGTCATATCCGCTTCAAGGAGGTACACATTGAGTGGGTAATCGGGCAGGCGTATAATGGTGTTCACAATCCCCGGTCCTATCACGCGGTGGAAAAGTGTATCGGCGGTATATTCTTTAGCGCCGATGGTCACGGAAGCCTTCATTGCGATGGCAAATGAGGCTGTTAATGCAAAGGCAAGTAATAGTTTTCTCATCATTTTCTGTCGATTGAAATCACGGTTAATTAATTTTTCTTCAAAAATACGGATTTATTAACAAATAGATGCTAATTTTGTGGAAAAATTATTCTTCAAAATGAAAAAAATATTCTTTCATCCGGTTTGGATTGCTTTTTTATGCCTTTTTACAGCATGTGGCTCGGGTTCTCAATCCCGTGAGGCGGAGCAAGCCGACACTGTGCCTGAAGTGGATACCGTGCCGCTGCCCGACACCGTGTTTGCCTCCGTAACGGATAATATGAAATGGGAAGTGATTGCGTGCGAAACTGCTTCCGATGGCACGCTCCACAGTTTTATCGACCCTTACGACACCCTGCGCAGCCACATCGCATTCCGCGCCAACCAGTTGCGCAACGCTGATTTTGGCGGCAAGGTGAAGGGCACTCCCAAAGAAATCGTACAAGATTGGGTGTACGACACGCCAGTCGACAATACGCCCACATCGCACGGTGTGTGGGGTGGCGGCACCGGATGGACGAGCCAACCGCTCTATGTGGAATGGCAGGAAGATATGGTGAAAAAGTTCAAAAACTCGCCTTCGGCTCGCCTTACAGCCGATTTTTCGCAGAAGGAAATTGTGGTGGCTTCGCTGTGCGGACAGTTGTGCTTTATCAACTACGATACCGGCAAGGCATCGCGTGAGCCGCTCGATTTGGGCAATCCGCTGAAGGGTACGCCAATGATTGACCCGCGCATGAATGGCTTGATGTATTCGGGTCACGCCCTGCGCGCCAAGTGCGATGTGTTTCAAAATGTAATCGACTTGGTGAGCCACTCCGCTGTGTTACAAAATCCGGGATTAGATACCCATGCCTATCGCCGCTGGCCGGGTTCCGATTCTTCGCCAATTTTTGCCGACGGGTTTGTGTTTTGGCCCAGCGAAAACGGGTTGATTTACAAATATGATATGCGCTCCGGAACGGGTAAAGTGCACAGCAAACTCCGTTACACTTGCAAGGGTGCAGGCGGGGCTGCCGGCGTGGAATCGAGTATGTGTATCTACAAAAATTACGGCTATGTGGGCGACAATCACGGCAATGTGTTTTGCTTCAATCTCAACACCATGAAGCCGGTGTGGTATTACGACAACCACGACGATATTGACGCCACTATCGTGTGCGAGGTGGTGGACGGACATCCCTATATCTACACCGCTTGCGAGGTGGACCGCCAAGGAGATGCCGGTATCTGCCATTTTGCAAAACTCGACGGACTTTCCGGCAAACCGGAGTGGGCAATTCAAGTGCCTTGCACCAAGATGATAACACCCAATAAAAAGCACTTCGACGGCGGTATGTACAGCACCCCGCTTTTGGGCAAAGGAAATTGCAGTCAACTCATTTTCTCTACGCTTGCCAATGATGGAGCCAATGGCAATGGTCACTTTTATGCTTGGGATAAACGCACGGGCAAGGAGGTCTACAAGGTGCCGCTGAAATACTATTCTTGGTCGTCGCCTGTGGCTTTCTATAATGAGAAAAATGAACTCTTTATCGTGCTGGGCGACACCTCCGGACGCCTCTACCTCATAGAAGGAAAGTCGGGAAAAATTATCTTCGACAAGGTGTTTGGCCACAATTTTGAATCTTCGCCCGTGGTGGTGGGCAACACCTTAGTGGTGGGCTCTCGTGGCAGTAGCGTGTATAAGTGTCATTTGCAATAATTATTTGCTCAAGTTACGTGGGTTTTAATCTTTGGAAGTTAAGAAGTTAAAGAAGTTAAGAAGTTAAGACGAATGTCTTTTTGGCTCCAACCGCAGCTAAACAGCTAAAGGCTGATTAAGAAGTTAAGACAATAGTCATTGGCTGATGATAAACTTCGCGGTGATTACAATCTTCAATCCCATTTTTTACTTTTGAAACTTGAATTATTTACTGATGAAGAAAAATAGTGTGCGCAAAATATGGATTTGGACAGCGGGGCTGGTGCTTCTGCTCTGCGTGGCAGTGGTGGCAGGTAGCGCCTATTTGCTCAATTTCGCTCTTGCTCCGCAGCATCGCTCTGTGGATGAGTCATTAGAGCGGCTCTACAAGCATCATGCCTATGTGCGCCCATGGGTGGACAGCCTTAAAGCCGAGGGCGCTATCCACGACACGATGGTGGTGATAAATGGCACACGATTGCATACTGCCTACATCCCTGCACCTCAACCCTCGCACAAGGTGGCATTCCTCATTCATGGCTACAAAGATTGCTATGCCATGATGCTCCATGTGGGCTACGTCTACTATCACATGGGTTACAACCTGTTTCTGCCCGACCTATATGCCCACGGCGAAAGCGAAGGCTCTCACATCAGAATGGGATGGCTCGACCGCTTGGATGCAATGCAATGGATGCATATTGCCAATGCCAAATTTCGTGGTGATAGCGCTTCCACGCAAATGGTGGTGCACGGCATTTCGATGGGCGCCGCCACAGCGATGTGCATCTCGGGTATGCCTCAGCCGCCTTTTGTGAAATGCTATGTGGAAGACTGCGGCTACACCTCTGTGCACGATGAATTTGAGCACGAACTCAAAGAAATGTACGGCTTGCCGGCGTTCCCGATTTTGAATGTGGCAAGCGCTATGTGCAAAATGAAATACGGTTGGGATTTTGAGGAAGCATCACCCGTGGAACAAGTAAAAAAATCCCGGCTCCCGATGCTCGTGATTCATGGCACTGCCGACGATTTCGTGCCCACTTGGATGGCTCGCCCCATCTACGATGCCAAGCCCCAACCCAAACAAATCTACATGGCACCCGGCAGCGCCCACGCCCGCTCCCTCGCCGACCACCGCGAAGAATATACCCGCATCGTAAGGCAATTTGTAGGAAGCTACATCAGATAAAAAAGCCTCAGTAGAAAAATAGTGGGGGCACCAAACAAACCCGACGAAAAATACCATCTAACGGTACATGCCTCCGGCATGTAATGGGTGCAAATCACCAAATTGGAGGTTAGTCGTGCTTCGCACTTGGTTAGCCACTCGCAGGCTCGCTTGGTTAGTCGCGCTTCGCGCTTGGTTAGAGGAACCTCTTTGCCTGAAACACTTGAAACACCAAATTGAAGGTTAGTCGCGCTTCGCGCTTGGTTAGAGGGCTTCTTTGCTTGAAACACCTGAAACACCCGGATTTTGGTCTAAATCGAAACAAAAACACCCTCTTTTTTGGTCCAAAAGCGAAATAAAACAGTTGGAGGTAACTATTCAGCTAT
>JBJECV010000135.1:0-32084 GCA_051871435.1 Sodaliphilus sp.
GGGCAAAGATACGGTGGGAGGTGGGGTGTGGTCAATCCCAATACGGCAAGATGGTATCGGGAATTTTTTGTGTTGATGATAACAGAATATGGCATCCACCTGAAGCGCGCTTCAAGAGTTATGGCTTTGGCATATTGCCCCCACACTTCTTCTACTGAGCCGGTGTTAGTCTCCGAGGAGGCGTTCGAGCACGGTTTTCACTAAATCGTTGACTGCGGTTTTGTAGTTGGGGTTAGCGCTGGTGGCCACACGATTAGCGATGATAGAGCAAATGGTGATGGCGTGGTGTCCCATCATTTTAGCCATACCTTGGAGTGCTGCACTTTCCATTTCGTAGTTCGTGATTTTGCCGCCGTTATATTCAAATTGCTCAATTCTGTGATTTAGTTCCGGTTCAGCCAAGGGCAAGCGCACCTCTCTGCCTTGAGGGCCGTAGAAGCCCACTGCTGATATGGTGTAGCCGCGTACCATGTCATTACGTCCGATTTTTTCCACTAATCCCGGGTCGGATTCCACCACGTAGGGCTTGGCAAACAGCGGATTCCATTTCACAAATTCGCAGAAATGCTTTTCAAAATCCAAGTCGCTCACCTCGTTGCGCCCGGCGTAGTAGTTGAGCACACCATCAAAGCCGAGGCTCTTGGCGGCAATCACCGGAGTGCCAACGGGCACGTATGGTTGCAGACCGCCGGAAGTGCCAATTCGCACAATGTTGAGTGCACGATGTTCATCTTTCACCGTGCGCGTTTCAAAATCCACATTAGCTAATGCATCAAGTTCGGTAATTACAATGTCGATATTATCGCTGCCGATGCCATGTGAAAGAGCCATTACGGGTTTCCCATTGTAGGTGCCGCCAATGGCGTGAAATTCTCTACTTTGCACATCGTATTCTTGGGTGTGGAAGTAGGAAGCAATCATGTTCACACGAACTGGGTCGCCACACACTATAATATTATCTTTTAATTGGTCGGGACGCAAGTGGATATGAAACACCGATCCATCAGGATTGATGATTAGTTCGGAATCAGGGATTATTTTTTTAGTCATTGTTGTAGGTTTTATGTGTTAAAAAGCAAAAGTAATAAAAAATCCGGTATCTATCCCCATTCTTTCTCGATTATTTTCGAAAAAAGTGAAAAGTAAGTTTTTTTATGCCATAGAGTAGCGGCAACCGGGGTGTGTGATGATGACACCCTTGAATTCTAATTGCATAAGGGTGCTCATCACCTTGTAGACCGGCATTTGGAGTCGTTCCGTGATATCGTTGATGTGGATATCGCCGTATTTTTTGATAAGATTCACCACATCTTGTTCCTCCTTCGTAAGAGAGGGGAAAAGGTTGAGCTGCACCGACTCACGTCGAGGCTTTTTTGATTCCCATCGCAGAGTTTCGATAATGTCGGCGGCGCAAGTTACCATCATGGCTTGGTTGCGCTTAATCAGATTGTTGCACCCTTTGGAATATTCATCGTTGGCACGTCCGGGCACGGCAAACACATCTCTGTCGTAGCCTTGCGCCAGATTAGCGGTGATGAGTGATCCGCCTTTTTCGGCAGATTCTATCACGATGGTGCAATCGCTAATGCCGGCAATAATGCGGTTTCTTGCCACGAAATTGCCTTTGTGCATGTGGTCTTGTGAAGTGTATTCTGTCATGATGCATCCACCATCATGCACGATATTTTCGGCAGCGTTGCGGTTTTCGGCGGGGTAAATTTTGTTGAGTCCGCATGCTTGCACACCAATGGTGCGCACATGGTGCTTAAGCGAAGCATTATGCGCCACGATATCAATACCAAAAGCCAATCCGCTCACCGTTACCACATCGGGAACGGCTTCTGCCAGTTCGCTCACAATTTTTTCGCACATTCGTTTGCCATATTCCGTGCAATTTCTTGTTCCCACAATGCTCACGATGTGCTTGCTATTGAGGTCGGTTTCACCCACCGAATAGAGCAGAATGGGCGCATCCACGGCATTGAGCAATCGCTGTGGATAGTCGGGTTGGGTGAAATAAGAAGTCCGGATGTGGCGATCATCAATGAAAGGTAGCTCATTTTGTGCCTTGATGAGGCAATCACAGCGATATGATTTTGATAAAATTTTGCTTTTGCTTCCGGTGATTTCTCTCAAAGCCTTTTCGCTGATGCGGAAAAATTCCTGTTCTTCACCAATCACCTCCAGCATCTTCCGGGCTAAATCCACGCCCATGCCACGCACTGAGGCAAAAGCAATTTTATAGAGCATATCCTGATTCATTGCAAATAGGCTTTAAATGCTTCTTTGAGGGTTTCGCATCGGCTGATTCTGCCGTTTTCCAAACACACAATAGTGGCTTCTGCTCGAAACACTTCGCTGCCGGTGCTTTTGTTGGTGATACGCTGGTGAAAAATCATTCTCACCCCCTTGGCTTCGAGCCAGAGCTGGCTCGTCATCACATCGCCACTTCGAAGGGGAGTTTTGAAATCGGCTTCAATGTGGCTCATCACCGGCACGATACCCTCTTCGCCCATACGTTTAAACGAAAAGCCATTATCTTCGCAAAAGCAGTGGCGGGTGTATTCCAAATAGTGGAGATAGTTGGCATTATTCACGATGCCCTCGGCATCGAGTTCGTAGTCTCGAACTTTTATATCGATTGAATAAATTTTCTTTGTCATCGTTATGAGTGAATGAAATCAATGTTCAAAGTTACACATTTTTTTGCTTATTCACGCGTTGTTTATTAATTTTGAAGTCAGAAACGCAAAATTATCTATGAACACAAAGAAAATATTACTGATAGCCCTTGCGGCTTTTGCTGTGGATGCACTTGCTTGCACATCAGCCGTAGTGTCGGGTAAACTCACTGCAAATGGCCGACCGCTATTGTGGAAAAATCGCGACACCAACGACCAAAACAATCGCATCAAGCGTATTCCCGCACGCGAGGGTGCTTACGAATTTGTGGGACTTTTTGATGCTCGTGATGTGCGCGACACCGCCGTGTGGATGGGCTACAACGAAAAGGGCTTTGCCATTATGAACACCGCCTCCTATAATATTAATGCCGACAACGTGCCAGAAAAGGATATGGATAAGGAAGGTGTGGTGATGAAAAAAGCCCTTGAAGTGTGTGCCACAGTGGATGATTTTGAACAACTGCTGAAATCGTGGCCGCAACCCAGAGGCGTGGAAGCCAATTTTGGTGTGATTGATGCTCAAGGGAATGGTGCCTATTTCGAAACGGGCAATTACACCCTTGTGAAATACGACCTTAATGATGCTCCTACAGGCATACTCGTTCGCACCAACTATTCCTATAGCGGGCGAAAGGACGAAGGCGCCGGCTATGTGAGAGAAGGCAATGAAAAGCATTTGCTTGCTGCACATATGGAGCAATGCGATATCACTCCGGCGGTGTTTACCGAAGAATTGTCGCGCACATTCTATCACAGCGTTATGGAAAAAGATTTTACCAACTCGAGCGAGAAATGGATTGTGGACCAGGATTTTATTCCGCGTCGCATTTCCACAGCGAGTATCGTGGTGGAAGGGGTTCTACCCGGTGAAAATGCTTTGCTCACCACCATGTGGGTGGCATTGGGCTATCCGCCATGTGCAGAGGTGTTTCCGGTGTGGCTATGGGAAAACGGCGTGCCGGATTGCTTGGTAGGCACCGGTAAGAACAATCATGCGCCGCAATGCGACATCGTGAACAAGCGCGAAAAAGAAGTGTTTTCGATTAAGCGCGGCAATGGTCAGCATTATATCAATTTGCAAAAGCTCTACAATTCCGCAGGTACCGGATATTGCCAAAAATTGATTCCACAAAATATGGAAACCTATCGTAAAGCCTACGAGCAAATCGATCAGCGGCGCGAACAATTCAAATAATTATTGCAATTGGAGTTTTCTTGTAAAATATCAACCGGCGAATATGTGAAAATTATTTTTTCGCTATTCTTTTCCGATAATTGGATTTTCTTTCTTTTTCCACTATTGTTGTGCGCCTGCCTTTCGGTGCTAGATGTTCGCGTGTTTTTGGCAGTGCTGATGCTACTGATGGTGTCAATGCCATTTGTAATGTTTTTGCTTTATTCCTACTATATGCTTACCGACTCAATGGTGTGGTCAGTGACGGATAAATCGGTAAAATTGTCGGATGATGGCAAATTGCTAATGACGTTTGAAAACCCCAAAATTCCGCCGGTAAGCATCTCCAAGGCTGAGGTGAAGCGAGTGATTTGCTACAAAAAACATGTGCTTCTGCAGGTGGAAAACAGGAAATACCGACTACTCATTTTCTCGGAAAAAGCCCTTGGAGAAGAATTCGGAAAAACACGTTTTGTTCAAGCCTTACAATAAACAAAAAGGATTAAGCCAAAACCGCCTAATCCTAATTAAAATATTATGAAATAGAAACTTACACTTTTGTGATCCAATAGCTTGAATATTGCTTTGGCATTGCTTTGGCCTCTTTAAGTAGCTGATTCTTGTCATTTCCACGCTTGTAGAAAATCAGAAAATTTTTGTTGTGCTTCACCACATTTGAAGGACTTAAATCTTTGTGCCATTGGAAAAATTCAGCCACTTGCTTTTCACTGCTCAGCGTGCAAATCACGATAGCATATTGCCCTTGATTTTCAATAGCGGCCGCAACTTGCTTGGCGCCTACTTTCGGTTGCGCTGCCATAGTCGCTTTTTTCTGTGGCTTAGCCACTTTTTGAGGGGCTTTCGGGGTGGGGATATTCATTGTGGCAAGCTGGCTACTTGGCGCATCCACCACGATAGGAGTGGAAAGGGCAAAAGTCAGTGCTAAGAGCACCACTATTGAAGCCGCATATTGAAGCACCTTTCTGCCCCACCATTTTGAAGATGGCTTCGGGGCATCCTCTTCGGTGAAAAGCGGTTGAATATAAGGAGGAGTAACTTCTTCAGCCGAAGCACTCAATTCTTCCAAAGTGGGGAAGTGAAATGCTTGCAAGCCAAAGTAATCGTTAACGGTGAAGGGATGAATGAAAGGGAAAAATTCTATATTTCCTTCACTATTGCTAAAGAAATAGCCTAATCTTCCAACCGGAATTTCCGAACCCTCGGCAAGGCTTTGCTTAAACACGGTGGTGTTTTGCTCCACCAAGCTCAATGCTTCGGCATAAGAGATGGCGTATTTTTTAGCGATGGAATTTGCCAAAAGTCCATCGTTGTGATTGATTGATGCATTGAAACTAATGTTGCGCTTGGGACTACAGAAAAGTTCCTCATTTTCCGATGGGATGTTGCTATTATTGTATTGTGCAATAAATGCACCAAACCCGGGAACCACCACGCAATCGTGGTTCAACATTAAATATTCTATGTGCTCAATCATTGAAATCATAAAGCAAAATTAGTTACTTTTTGCGGCATTTCAAAATTTAATTTTGCAAATTGTGGAAATTATTTTAACGATTGCTTTATTAATTCCGGGTCAACTCCGTGGTCGATAGCCAATTGCAAATCTTTATGCGATTCTTCAATTTCGTAACGCATTTTTTTGAGTTTGGCTCTTAGTAAGTAAAGATAGCCATCGTTGGGGTTGATTTGAATGGCGCTGTTGATGTCGTCGGCAGCCTCGCTGAGTTTGTTGAGCATTAAATAGCAGTCGGCTCGATTTGCGAGAAGTGTAACGGATGGTGCTGACTTAATCACATCGGAGAAATTTGAAACTGCTTTTGCGTAATTACCGGTGGCTTTATATAAAAAAGCCATTCCCTGATGATACAACACGGAATTGGGGCGATATCTCAGTAAATCCGTGAATTGGTTTTCTGCGCTTTTAAAATCTTGATTTTCAAGATGCAGCATTCCAATGTTGTAGCGCGCATCTTCATTATCGGGCTCTAATTTGAGAATTCGCTCATAATCGCTGATGGCGTCGCTGATTTTGTTCATTTCAATGTAGAGCGAAGCTCGGTTATTGAGCAAAGTGACAGCGTTGGGGGTCATGTCGATAGCAAGTGTGTAGTTTTTTGCTGCTTCTTCCAATTTACCTTCGTAGCGCTGAAGGGTAGCAAGGTTGGAAATTAGAAGAGAATTATTTGGGTTAGCAGGCTCACTTTGAATAGCTTGTCTTATAAAGCATTCAGCATTACTCCAATGTTGGTTTTCGATATATTTTTGCGCCGAATCCAAGTAGGCATAATAGATGGTGGTGGTGTCGATATTCACCTCTCCACCGCTATGTGCTGAGAATTGTGTTTGCTTTTTAGGAGCTTCTTTTTGAGCCGGAGCGATTTTGGTGTTCTGCTCGTTGAGCGAAGAAATCACCTGCGCCTTGATGCCTAAAGTGCAGCACACCACCAAACACATTGCCAATAGTCGATAGTTGATAATCATTTTTCTTGTAGATTTTGCGCAAAGTTAGCTCTAAATTTTATATTATTTTGTCGATTTTAGGATTATTATTTACTTTTGCGTAAAAATAAGGATTTTTGATATGAATACACATTTGTTACTTCAAACCACCCTCCCTGTGGCTGACACTGCAAAAGTGGCGAAGATGCAATCGGTTTTGCACCCCGATTCTATTTTAGCCAAAACGCCCACCAGCGTGGATGAACTGAAAAATTTTCCATGGACTGAAATGTTTCACAACATCACTTCTCAATTGGTGGAATTCTTTTTTCATCTATGCATTGCTGTATTAGTGTTTTGTGTTGGAAAGTTTATTATCAAAAAGTTACATAATATATTTAAAGCGATACTTCAACGTAGGAATGTAGAGCCTTCGCTCACTACCTTCTTGTTGAGCTTGCTCCGTATCACCTTAATGTTTGTGCTCATAGTGATAGTGGTGGGTATTTTGGGAGTAGAAACGAGTTCGTTTATCGCTTTGTTTGCTTCTGCCGGTGTGGCAGTGGGTATGGCATTGAGTGGTACGCTCCAGAATTTTGCCGGCGGTGTGCTTATATTGCTCCTTAAGCCATTCAAAGTGGGAGATTATATTGAATATGGAGATTATAAAGGCTATGTGCGTGAAATTCAGATATTTCATACTATCATCACCACATTTTCAAACGAGCGCATTGTGATTCCAAATGGCGGTTTGTCGACCGGGATTATCAACAACTTTTCTTTTGAGCCCTATCACCGTGTGGAATGGAAAGTGTCGGTGGCTTATGGCACCGATGTGGATAAAGCAAAATCCGTGATATTAGGAATAGTGAAAAAGGATGAGCGCGTGCTTCAGCAGGCACCGGAAGGAGTGGCATCTGCTGTGCAACCTCCTGTGGTGGCGCTCGATGAATTGGGTAGTAGCGAAGTGGTGCTTGTGGTGCGCGTGTGGGCCGCTACCGCCGACTATTGGGGTGTGAAATACGACCTTGGCGAGCAAATCTACACCCAATTGCCCAAGCAGGGCATCGAATTCCCGTTCCCGCAATTAGACGTACACATTAAAAAATAATCCATTATTTAGTTGTTTTTTACCATAATTTTCCGTAAATTTGCAAAAATATACGGAAGGGCGGGTTTATCCTCTTGTTTTAGTTTGTGAATAATGTTTTAACCGGCTGAAAATAAGTGTTTTTCCGTTGTTCCATTTGAGGCGATTTAATTGTTTGGGCTCATGATAAGGAACATGATTTGATTTTTGCCGAGCAATAAATTCGGCATGAATTTTTTTGTATTATACCCCATACCTTCGCTTTCAGCGCATATTTGCGTTGCTTTCTATGCCAATAAAAAAGAACAACATAAATGATAAGTAAATGGAATTACTTACCTCTAACATCCGAAGAAAGCAAGATCGAGGAGCAATTGCGGGCTCGATTCCCCAATTGTGCTCCCATAGCGCGTCTTTTGGTGCAACGTGGTATAAAAACTCGGGAGCAAGTCCGGGAGTTTTTCTCACCGTCGTTGAGCCAACTGCACGATCCGTTTCTCATGCGAGATATGGAGAAGGCTGTGAGCCGACTGAACGATGCTTTGGGGTCTAAAGAAAAGATAATGATATATGGCGACTACGATGTGGATGGTACCACTGCTGTGGCGTTAGTGTATCGTTATTTGCTAAACTTCTATTCCGATGTGGAGTATTATGTACCCACTCGCGATGATGAAGGCTATGGGATTTCTATCCAGAGTGTGGATTATGCACACAGCATAGGTGTGAAATTGATTATCGTGCTCGACTGTGGCATTAAAGCGATTGAGGAAATAGCTTATGCCAAGAAGTTGGGTATCGACTTCATTGTGTGCGACCACCATGTGCCCGATGAGGTTTTGCCTGATGCTGTGGCAATTCTGAATCCTAAATTGAAAGATGATAAATATCCGTTTAAAGAGTTGTGCGGCTGCTGTGTGGGCTTTAAGTTTATGCAAGGGTTTGCTATCAGTAATGGTATGAACCATATTTATGGATTGGAAAGCCTGCTGGATTTGTGTGCTGTGAGTATTGCAGCCGATTTGGTGCCCATTGTGGGCGAAAATCGCGTGTTGGCCTACTATGGCTTAAAGCGGCTCAACAACAATCCGAATGTGGGATTTCGTAGCATCATCAAATTGTGTGGCTTAACCAATAGAGAAATCACCATATCGGATATCATTTTCAAAATTGGTCCGCGCATTAATGCTTCCGGGCGCATGGAATCGGGCACAGAGTCGGTGAAACTTTTGGTAACGAAAAATCCGGCTGAAGCCAACGAAATCAGCCAGCGCATCGACCAATATAACCGCGACCGTAAGGAGCTCGACCGTAGGAGCACCGAAGAAGCCAATATTATTATTGAAAATCACAAAAAGCAAATTCAAGGCAAAAAGCCTATTGTGATTTACGACGAAAATTGGCATAAGGGCATTATTGGCATTGTGGCTTCACGTTTGGCAGAATTGCATTTTCGCCCGTCGGTGGTGCTCACCTACGACGACAATGGCATTGCCATCGGTTCGTCGCGTTCTGTGAATGGGTTTGACATCTATAAAGCCATCAGCGAAAATCGCGAACTTTTGGAAACTTTTGGAGGCCACACCAATGCGGTAGGGTTATCGCTAAAGGTGGAAAATATTGGTGAATTTCGCCGCAGGCTCACCGAGTATGTGGAGCAACACATAGAACTTGAGCAAGTCACTCCGCAAATTACTACTGATTGTGAACTTGATTTTGAACAAATCAACAACGATTTGCTGAAAAACCTTCGCTTGTTTAATCCCTTTGGTCCCGACAACACCAAACCCGTGTTTTTCACTTGCAATGTGTATGATTTTGGCACCAGTAAGTTGGTGGGCAAAAATTCGGAGCACATTAAATTTGAATTGGTGGATAGCAAGAGCAATAAAATTATGAACGGCATCGGCTTCAATATGTCGGAATACTACGATTATATTAAGGCTCACAAGCCATTCGACATTTGTTACACCATTGAGGAAAACAAGCGCAGAGGCACTTCCACCGTTCAGCTATTGATTAAAGCCATCAGAATTCACGACCCTCAACCGGCTTCTGATGAAAACCCCGCATGAAATACTAAAAAAGTATTGGGGTTTCCACTCCTTTCGTCCGCTACAAGAAGATATCATTCAATCCGTGTTGGCGGGGAATGATACCTTGGGGTTGATGCCTACCGGTGGTGGGAAGAGTGTTACCTTTCAGGTGCCCGGTATGCTACTCGACGGGATTACCTTGGTGGTGACCCCCATTATTTCGCTGATGAAAGACCAAGTGGATAATTTGATTGCAAAGCGGATAAAGGCTTGCTATCTTTATTCCGGGCTTTCATTTTCGGAAACGAAAAAGGTGTATGAAAAATGTGTGAACGGCAATTACAAATTTTTGTATGTGTCGCCCGAACGGCTCACCTCAAAATCATTTGTCGACCAATTACGCATGATGCCGCTACGGCTGATTGTGGTGGATGAGGCGCACTGTATTTCGCAGTGGGGTTATGATTTCCGCCCATCGTTTCTTCAGATAGCTGCCATCAGAAAGTATTTTCCAAATGTGAATGTGCTGGCACTGACAGCCACTGCCACCGATGTGGTGGTAAGCGATATTGTGAAGCAGCTAAAATTCACGAATCCTCACATTTTTAAAAAGAGTTTTGCTCGTGATAATTTGTCGTATGTGGTACGGGCGTGTGATGAGAAGAATCGCGAACTGATTCATATCTTGAAATCCGTGCCCGGGTCGGCAGTGGTGTATGTGAGAAGCCGAAAGCGCACCAAAGAAATTTCAGATGAATTGAAGCGATATGGTATCTCCGCCGATTTCTACCATGCCGGACTCTATGTGGAGGATAAAGAAGACAAGCAAAATCGGTGGATGACGGAAGAAATCCGCGTGATGGTGGCTACCAACGCATTTGGAATGGGTATCGACAAACCCAATGTGCGGGTGGTGGTGCATGTGGATGTGCCGAATTCGCTTGAAGAGTATTACCAGGAAGCCGGGCGTGCCGGGCGTGATTGCAAAAGAGCTTACGCCGTGCTGCTCACCGGCCACAACGATAAGCGAAACCTTCATCGTCATCTCACCGATGCTTTCCCCGACCGCGATTTTATAAAATTGGTGTATGAAATGCTTTGCAATCATTTGGAGATTGCTGTGGGTGAAGGCTACCAAAGCCATTGCGAATTTAATTTTGAATTATTTTGCAAGGTGTTTAAATTTCCACTTTTGCCCACCCATAGTGCGCTGAAATTGCTCACCCAATCGGGCTACATAGAGTATATAGAGGAGATGGACCATTTGTCGAGGGTGATGATTTTGGTGAATAAAGAAGAATTATATCATATCCACACCTCTAAAGCCGAAGTGGATAGGGTGCTACAAGCGCTATTGCGCACCTACACCGGGCTGTTTTCCGACTATGTGCTTATCAATGAGCATGTGCTTTCGCATCGTTTCCAACTTACGGAACAAGAGATTTATGAATCGCTCATAGAGTTGACCCACCTTCATGTGCTTCACTACATACCGCGTAAGCGCACAGCCTACGTGATTATCACCACTTCGCGAGAAGAACCCAAGTATGTGCAAATTCCTGCTGAAGTGTATGAACTTCAAAAGGAAAGGATGCAAAAGCGCATTGATGCCGTGATAGATTATGCCTTCGACTCAGGGCGATGCCGTGAGCGAAAATTATTGTCGTATTTTGGCGAAAACACGCATCATGATTGTGGAAATTGCGATGTGTGTATTACCGCAAAAAAGAAATCTCAATACACAGAAAAGGATGTGCGCGAAGGTATATTGTATATGGCACAAGTGAAGCCTCGGCGATTGGAGGAATTTGTGAATACCCTCTCATTTTCGAAAGACGAAATATGCGCTCATCTTTCTTTTTTGATTGATGAAGGCTTCATTCGCTACGATGCCGAAACCGATACTTACATTAATCCCGTGCCTTTGCAATAATCCGGCCAGATACTAATTAGCGTTTCTCGGGATTGCCTTCATACCAATTGATAAAAGCCTGATTGAGCATCTTCACGCCGCCATAGGTGGGATAATCGCCTGAGAAATACCAATCGCCGGGATGATTGGGGATGGCTTTATGCAGACCTTCAATCGACTGATACACGATTTTTACTTCGGCATGAATATCTTCGTCGCTAATCATTGCAGCAATTTTGTTGGAGATTTCTTCGTAGGTGAAAGGAGCATAAATATTTTTCACCCAATTCTTTACCTTTTCTTTGGGCAGCTTTTCTTGATTTTTGCAAGCTGCATACACATCATCTATCACGTGCTGCAAGCCTCTTTCTTTCAGCAGCGCGATGGCAGCTCTGAAAGCACAAAATTCCGCCATTCTCGACATGTCGATGCCATAATAGTCGGGATAGCGCACTTGAGGCGACGACGAAACGATGATAATGCGCTTTGGGTGGAGGCGGTCGAGGATTCGAACAATGGATTGCTTAAGAGTGGTGCCCCTCACGATGCTATCGTCGATTACCACCAAATTATCTACATGGTTGGTAACTTGGCCATAGGTAACATCGTAAACGTGTGCTGCCAGTTCGTTTCTGGATTTGCCTTCGGCAATGAAAGTGCGGAGTTTGATATCTTTAATGGCAATTTTTTCTTTGCGAACCCTTTTTTGAAGAATTTCTTTCACCTTGTGGGCATAATCCGGCGCCTGTGGATTGAGTGAGAGGATTTCTTGCAATTGCACCTCGCGCAAATAATCGTCGATGCCTTCACACATACCAAGGTAAGCCACTTCGGCAGTGTTTGGAATAAACGACAACACGGTGTGTTGCCAATCGTAATCCACAGCTTTTAGGATTTTTTCGGTGAGATTTCGTCCTAATTCTTTTCTTTCCTTATAGATATCCTTGTCGCTACCACGCGAAAAATAGATTCTTTCGAATGAACAATTTTTGTTGTCAGCTTTTGGCAAAATTTGCGTAATGGAGATTTCTCCGTGCTTGTTTACCACGATACATTCCCCCGGTTGCAATTCACGAATATCTTTGAGAGGCACATTCATAGCCGTTTGGATAACGGGGCGCTCGGATGCTGCCACAAACACCTCCTCGTGGGTGTAATAAAAGCACGGACGAATGCCATTGGGGTCGCGAAGGATGAAGATATCGCCGCTACCAGTGGCGCCACAAATCACATACCCGCCATCCCAAGTGTGTGCCGGATGCTGAATCACGTTGGTGAAATTGATGTGGTCTTCAATTTTTTGGGAGAGCGGAATGCCTGATAATCCTTCACTTTTGAATTGGGTGTAGAGTCGCTGGTTTTCGTTGTCTAAATATTTGCCGATTTGCTCGAGCAACAAAATGGTGTCGCTATAAATGCGTGGATGTTGTCCTTCCTCCACTATTTCCGAAAACACCTCATCCACATTGGTGATATTAAAATTGCCGCAGAGCATTAAATTGCGCGATTTCCAATTGTTTCGGCGCAGGAAAGGGTGCACATAGGTGATGCCGTGTTTGCCGGTGGTGCTATAGCGCAAGTGTCCCATATAGATTTCGCCGATGAAGGGAGCATTTTGCCAATCCACGCCAGCTTCTTCGGCCAGTGCTATTTCCTTTCTGGCGTTGCCGAATATTTCGCTGATGGCACCTGAGCCCAATCCTCTTTCTCGGAAAATGTACTCATTTCCGGGTGTGGCGTGTAGACTTACGCAACCAATTCCTGCAGCTTCTTGCCCGCGATTGTGTTGCTTTTCCATGAGCAAGTAGAGCTTATTGAGCCCATATTGCGAGGTGCCGTATTTATTTTTGTAATGCTCAAGTGGCTTTAGCAATCTAACGATGGCAATACCACATTCGTGCTTAATCGTTTCCATTTGGTGTGAGAAAGAAATCACCTTGTGGGATATGCCACAAGGTGATATGTGAGTATAGGATTATCGAATAAATAAAAGTTCGCGGTATTTAGGCAGCGGCCACATTTCATCGTCGACCATCAGTTCGAGTTTGTCGATGTGGTATCTGATGCTATCGAGGAAAGGCACCACTGTGTCGTGATAAGCAATGGCTTTTTCGCGTTCGCTTTCAATGCGGTTGGCTTTTTTGCGAGCTTCCACCATTTCTTGCACCTTATCCTTGATGAACTGCATGTGCTCAGCCATGGTTTCAATCATTGCCAAATCGCGAGCTGCAATTTGTTCGCCTTTTTCTTGTGGGAAAAGGCTCTTAATTTTGTACACATTGTCGAGAAGCATATTCTGGTATTTGGTAGCCACGGGAAGGATGTGGTTGAGCGCCATATCGCCAAAGCATCGCGATTCAATTTGTACCTTCTTGGTGTAGGTTTCCCACTTCACTTCGTTGCGTGCTTCAAGTTCCACTTTAGAGAACACACCCACTTTTTTAAACATGTTGATAGCTTTTTCGTCGAGGTAACGGTCGAAAATCAGGGGCACGGAAGTTTCGCAGTCCAATCCTCTGCGTTTGGCTTCTTCTTTCCACTCATCGCTATAGCCATTGCCATCGAAATGAATGGCTTGAGATTGCTCAATCAGTTTTTTACATTCAGAGAGAATCACGTCGAACAGCTTTTCTCCCTTTGCCACACGGACATCTACGGCTTCTTTAAATTCCATTAATTGCTCAGCTAAGGCGGCATTAATGGCAATCATAGCGCTGGCGCAATTTGCCGACGAACCTACTGCACGGAATTCAAAACGATTGCCGGTGAAGGCAAAAGGCGAAGTGCGGTTGCGGTCGGTGTTGTCGAGGAGCAATTCCGGAATTTGGCTCATATTTAATGAGAGCTCTGATTTTTCGCTGAATTTGAGGCTGTCTTCTTTTTCCGAATTAATCAGCGTGTCGAGAATGTTGCTGATTTGTGAGCCCATAAACATAGAGATGATGGCTGGGGGAGCTTCGTTGGCACCAAGTCGATGTGCATTGGTGGCAGAAGAGATAGAAGCCTTGATTAAGCCATTGTATTTATACACAGCGCTCATCACATTGGAGATGAAAGTGATGAATTGCAGGTTTTCGGTAGGTGTTTTGCCCGGCTTAAAGAGGAGTACACCGGTGTCGGTGCTTAAGCTCCAGTTGTTGTGCTTACCGCTACCATTGATGCCGGCAAATGGCTTTTCGTGGAGCAACACGCGGAAGTGATGCTTGCGAGCCACCTGAGCCATGAGTTTCATCAGCAGCAAATTATGGTCGTTGGAAAGATTGGTTTCTTCAAAAATTGGAGCCAACTCAAATTGGTTGGGCGCCACTTCATTGTGTCGGGTTTTTGCAGGGATGCCTAATTTGTGGCACTCAATTTCTAAATCGAGCATAAATTCTTCCACACGCATAGGAATAGCGCCGAAATAATGGTCTTCGAGCTGCTGATTTTTCGGACTTTCGTGCCCCATGAGCGTGCGTCCTGTCATAATCAAGTCGGGTCGGGCGGCAAACAGCGCCTCATCCACCAAGAAATATTCTTGTTCCCAACCGAGGTTAGAATTCACATGCTTCACATTTTTATCAAAATACTGTGCCACAGCCGTTGCAGCTTTGTCAATGCTATTGAGCGTGCGGAGCAATGGCGTTTTATAGTCGAGCGATTCACCGGAATAGGCAATAAAAATGGTGGGAATGCAGAGCGTGTTGTCGTGAATGAAAGCCGGCGAAGAGATATCCCAAGCCGAATATCCGCGTGCTTCAAAAGTGTTTCTGATGCCGCCATTGGGAAAACTGGAAGCATCGGGCTCTTGCTGGATGAGCAGTTTGCCGCTAAATTTTTCAATCACGCCATGCTTTCCGTCGTGTTCAATGAACGAATCGTGCTTTTCAGCAGTGCCTTCGTTGAGCGGATGAAACCAGTGAGTGTAGTGTGTGCATCCCCTTTCGATAGCCCATTTCTGAAGGCCTGCTGCCACACTATCAGCCACAGTCAAATCCAAAGGCTTTTTGTTGTCGATAGCGTCGATGAGCGCATCGTATGTGTCTTTAGGTAAATACTTGAACATGGCTTGTCGATTAAATACGTGTTTGCCATAATATTCCGAAGGAGCTTCCTTAGGAATGTCAACCGAAACCGGCTCCCTGTTAAATGCCAGTTCCACCTCTTTAAATCTTAAATGTGACATAACGCTAACTAATATTACAAACAATTAATAAATAAAAAAGGCTCTTATTGTGGATAAGAGTCTTTAGTGATCATCTCGTAGTTGGTGGGGATGGGGGCAGTGTGGAGGGAGTTGTACTTACACTTCATTCCTTCAGCGATGGAATAAAGCCTTGGAAACTTTGTCCCTGAAATATGACAATCAAGCATTTTCACTCTGCCATCAAAATTTTAAAATGCAAAATTATAACTTTTATTTAAATCCTCCAAAAAAATGGCGGATTTTTTTGAAGAATGCCTATTTTAGGAGGGAGGAGAGGTGGAGGATTGCTTCGTGGAGTGGAAGGTAGTTTCTATTGTCGTTTTTGATGGGGAGCATTTTTTCGTTGAGGTCGCATCGGAGGTAGAGTGCGCCGGTATGACTTTTGTAGATGGTGAATTGGAGGTTTGCCGCCATAGGGCAGATGTGATGGTCTTGCACATGATTTTTGAGTTGTTTCCAATTTTTGCCTTTAAATTCCGTACCTTCTATTTTTAGCAACGACATAAGTGGCATGATGGTTTCTTGATGTGCGAAATAGGCAAAAACATTGGCTTTTTGTTCTCCTTCCTCAAACTGAGAGAGATGGCTAATGATGTCGGCCAAGAGCGGCTTTGCTTGGTGTGCCGGTGCAGCGGAAAGATGATTGCTGCAGTGCATAAAATATTGCCTCAGATTGAAGCACGACCACAGTTGCTCGTATTCCGTTTCAGATAAATAGGGTTGCCACTCGTGGTCCATACCCATAGCGGAAAGGTTGGCGATATTGTAGTATTCAATGATAGATAATTCTTGCAATTCTTCTTTGGTGGCGGGAAATTTTTCGCCGAGCAGTCGGCTCACCGGGGTGGGCGCATTTTGGCTTACGTACTGCCGATAGATGCTCATATAGGGCTTTTCTTTCATATATGCTTTGTAGTCGGGATTGCAGTCGAATGGTCGCACGAGCGGGTCGAATTGTTTGCCTGATGAAGCACTGATGCTGATGCCCTTGGCTAAGCGGCTGATTTCGTGTGCAAACGCATACATACTCATCACTGCACGCGGAGAGTGGCTGGCAATGGCAACTACATTGGCATGGCTGAATAGTGGCGCACATCGCGAGAAGGTGCGTCGAGCAATTTTTCGTTGCTCATTTATGCCGATAGAATCCAATTCGCCCCATCTGCCTATGGAACGCACGATGATGTTTTCGATTAATCGCTTAAAATTCATTCCAAGAGGCGTGAGTGTGTGGAGCGAATCAGCCTTGTTGAGTGTTTTCAGCATAGTGTTGGCAGAATAGGAGCCTGCCGGGAACCGAGAGCCGTGTCGGCCCACATGCACCATCATTACCGGTGTGAGCGAATCGGGTGCCGCCTCTTGTTGCGCCACGTGAGGATAGGGGCGGAGGCTACCTTGGCATTGTTGGGGTGTGGTGTTGGCTAATAGGCACATCCCCACACAGAGGATGAGCAAGGAGAATATTATACGTTTCATGTGAGTAGTTTTCAATAATTATGATTAACTTTACATCATCAATGCAAATATAATGAAAAATTTAGAAGAGATAAAGCAATTGCTGCATGATTGTGCTTCCGACGAGGTGATAGAAGCCACCGGTGAGTATCTTTCGGATGCGGCAGATAGCGCAACTATGGCAGAGGTGTGGTACCTTCGCGGCAACGCCTATCGGCAGAAAGGGGATTGGAAAATGGCGATGAATTCTTATCTTCAATCTATTGATCTCCAGCCTGATGGTCCGGCAAAAGCATCGTATGAGAATGCGCTTCAGGTGCTGGCATTTTATCACACCGACTATTATAATCCTTAATGCTTCGGAGTAATATAGGTGAATTTGTGGAAATGGATGAAGCCCATTTCTTTTAGTTGGTTGATGCTTTTTTCTTGGTCGGCGGCAGTGTTGTAGCCCGGGATGAGCGGCACCCTGATGGTAACTCGCTCGGCGAGTCCGTGCTCGGTAAGCAGGGATAAGTTATGCAGCACGCGCTCATTAGTATGTCCGGTATAGCGCTGGTAGATAGCGGGGTTCATGTCCTTGATGTCGATATAATAGTGGTGGACGACGGGCAAGAGCATTTGCAAAAACCGGCTTTCGACATTGAGTGCTGTTTCCACACAAATGTGCCACGAAGGCGGGCAAATTTGCCAAAATTCAGCAATAAATTCTGCTCTTAATAGCGGTTCGCCCCCACCAAAAGTGATGCCGCCACCTGAGGCTTGAAAATATAAATCATCGATTTTAACTCTGAGGTATAATTCATTGGGTGTGAGTACTTCGCATCTTTCCGGGTGTGTTAGCGAATGAGGGTTCAGACAGTAGCGACACGCTAAGGTGCAAGTGTGGAAAGCCACAAGCGAACACACGCCGCCACCATCCACATTGATGGAATGACGCACGATGCCGATGATGGGTGCAGAGGATGCCATTAGAGTGTTACGTGGCTTGCCACAATGGGTTCGTTTACGAAAATGCTGCCCATTTCGCTGAATTTCTCAGCATCTTCGGTGGTGAAATATTGACAAGTTCCCGATTTAGAGCATCTTTGATCCATTTCGGGATGGCGCTTCAAATAGTCTTTCAAACTCTGCGCCACGATGCCGCCTTGCTCAATGATTTCTATGCCTGCAGGCATAAATTGGCGAATTTTGCTTACTAATAAAGGATAGTGCGTGCATCCAAGAATCACCGTATCGATATCGGGGCAGAGTTGAAGAAGGGCTTTGATGTCTTTATCCACGAAATAATCGGCACCAGGTCCATCGCTTTCCTTATTTTCCACCAGCGGCACCCACATAGGGCAAGCATGACCATAAACTTGAAATTTAGGATACATTTTCCCAATCTCAATATTGTAGCTTTCGCTCTGGATGGTGGCAGGTGTGGCAAAAATGCCAATGTTGCCATTATGGCTGATTTCGCCCACTTTCTCCACCGTGGGGCGAATCACACCCAGCACTCTTTTTGTGTTGTCGATATTTGGCAAATCTCGTTGCTGGATGGTGCGAAGCGCTTTGGCGGAAGCCGTGTTGCAAGCCAAAATTACGAGCGAGCAACCTTGGCTAAACAAATACTTCACGGCTTGAAGCGTGTATTCATACACTAATGTGAACGAACGCGAACCGTAGGGTGCTCGAGCATTATCACCGAGGAAAATGTAATCGTATTGTGGCATCACCTTTCGGATTTCTTTTAAAATGGAAAGTCCTCCGAATCCGGAATCAAACACACCAATGGGTGCGGATGTATGTAAGTGGTTGGTATTCATAATGGTGCAATCATTTAAAATCATTGATAATGTTTGCAATTTCCACTGCATCATCCACCGAAATGGGGTGTGCAATGGGCAAGCTCACCACCTCGTTTGCCATTCGTTCTGCTACAGGCAAGTGGCAATGGTGCAATTCCGGATAGCACGGCTGGCGATGTGGCGGTGTGGCATAGTGAATACCGGTTTCCACGCCATTATCAGCCAGATACTTACGAAATTCTTCTCTGCGCTCCACCCTCACCACATATTGGTGCCACACCTGGAGCATATCAGAAAAGATGTGCGGTACTGTGACTAAAGGGTTGGAAATGTGAGTGTTGTAGGCATTTGCGATGGCATTTCTCCTTTCGGTTTCGGCATCGATGCAAGCGAGTTTCACTCTGAGCATCGCCGCTTGAATTTCGTCGATTCTGCAATTATAACCTTGATACACATTGTGATAACGCGATGTGGAGCCATAATTAGCCAATGCTTTCACCGTTTCAGCCAATTGGCGATCGTTGGTGCACACAGCACCGGCATCGCCCAAGGCGCCAAGATTTTTAGTGGGGTAGAAACTGATACCTGAAGCGTGACCCAAACCGCCGGTAGCGAGCGTTCCATTCAAGCCCGTGGTGCCAGCTTTAGCGCCAAATGCTTGGGCATTGTCTTCTATGATTAGCAAATGGTGGTTGATGGCGAATTGCTTCAGTTGCTCATTGAAGCAAGGTGTGCCATAGAGGTGCACCGGTAGCACGGCTTTCACTTTCTCAGAGAGTAATTCATCGAGTAGCGTGCTATCCAAATTCATTGTCAACTCCGAAGGCTCGCATAAAACGGGAACGAGCTGATTGTCGGTAATTGACAAAACTGAAGCAATAAACGTGTTTGCCGGCACAATCACCTTATCGCCGCTTTGCAAAATCCCCATTTCTTTATAGGCTCGAAAAATGAGCTTAAGGGCGTCGAGTCCGTTGCTCACTCCGATGCAAAAATCGGTATTGCAACGCTGTGCCATTTCTTTTTCGAGCAACGCAGTTTGCTCGCCATGCAGGTATCTACCGGATTCAATCACCTTGCAAGCCGCCAGCTTCAATTGCGCTTCAATTGGCTGATTAGCTAACCCTAAATTCAGAAAAGGATATTGTTTCATATCGTGAAAAATCAAATGGTTACTGCTCCGGCGAAGTGAGCGAAAGGAATTGGTTGTAGTCGCGAATATAATCAGATTCATCGTAGTGCTCGCTGGCAATTACAGCACACACCGATCCGGAAGAAAAATTGTCGAGAGTTCGCCAAATGCCCGGCACTATGAGCAAGCCCTCGTAGGGGCGATTGAGCGTGATGGATTTCCATTCTTTACCGTCGGAGATATTCACAGTGAAGCTCCCGCTAATTGCCACAATAAGTTGATACAGGGCTTTGTGTGCATGGCCTCCACGCTGTTCACCGCCAGGGATGTCGTAGAGATAATACACGCGCTGAATTTTGAAAGGCACTTCGTGAAAGTCTTCTACCACTGTAAGGTTGCCATTTTCGTGGTGGTGTCGTTCGAATTTCAGCACTTTGCAATCGTGCACAGATGATTGAATATGAGTTACTTTTTCATCCATTTTTACTCAATAAAGAACGGTAAAGATTAAAATCTTCGATATAATCGTTGGGCGAATAGAGCTCGCTTGAAAGCACCAGCACCACCGAATTGGTGGAAAAATTTTCAATTTTTCGCCAAATCATAGGCGGCACATACAATCCATAGTACGACCTTGATAAATGGTGGCGGATTTCGTCTTTTCCATTGTGAAGAACCACATCAAAACTCCCCGATAGCGCCACGATAAATTCCTCTTGCTTTTTAAAAGCGTGTCCGAAGCGGCTCATTCCGCCCGGCACGTCGTAAATCCAATAGGTGCGCTTCACCTCGAAAGGGAGGTTCACTCCGCTTTCAATCACCGATAAATTGCCGCGAGGGTCGCAGATTTTCGGTAGGGGGAGTATAGTGGGCTCTTTATAATTCATTCTCTGCCAAGTTGATGAGATATTTTCCGTAGTCGTTTTTGCTCAAAGGATTGGCGAGCGCCAAAAGTTGCTCCTTGTTGATCCATCCTTTGCGATATGATATTTCTTCGAGTGATGCCACTTGCACACCTTGCTGCTTCTCAATGGTTTGGATAAAATTTGAAGCATCAATCATTGATTCGGCGGTACCGGTGTCGAGCCAGGCAAATCCTCTGCCCAGCGTTTGCACTTGCACACGCTGTTGGCTTAAAAACACTTGATTCACCGTGGTGATTTCCAGTTCGCCTCTTGGAGAAGGCTTGATGGTTTTCGCCACAGAAATCACATCGTTGGGGTAGAAGTATAGCCCGGTTACGGCGTATTTTGATTCCGGATTGGCAGGCTTTTCCACTATTTTGGTGGCATTGCCATCGGCATCAAACGAAACCACTCCAAATCGCTCCGGGTCGACCACGGGATATGCGAAGAGCGTGCACTTATCGTCGGTGTAGGTACGATCGGCGGCTTGCATCAGCATTTTGGTGAAACTTTGTCCGTAGAAAATATTGTCGCCCAGCACCAAGCACACATTATCGTTGCCAATAAAATCTTCGCCGATGATGAAGGCTTGCGCCAAGCCATCGGGGCTTGGCTGCTCGGCATAACTGAATTTCACGCCAATATCTTCACCATCGCCGAGAAGTCGCTTAAATAAAGGCAAATCGTGAGGCGTGGAAATGATGAGGATTTCACGGATGCCCGCAAGCATCAGCACGGAAATGGGGTAATAAATCATCGGCTTGTCGTAGATGGGGACAAGTTGCTTGGAAATACCTTTTGTGATAGGGTATAAGCGAGTGCCGGAGCCTCCTGCAAGAACAATACCTTTCATAGCGGAAATAAATATAATTAGCGATTGTTGTACATTTGTTCGTAGTATTTTTGATAATCACCGCTGGTAACGCTTTCCACCCAGTCTTGGTGGTCTAAATTCCATCTTACCGTCTTTTCAATACCGATGGTGAATGGCGTTTCGGGATACCAACCCAGTTCGGTGGCAATTTTTGTGGGGTCGATAGCGTAGCGCATATCATGGCCCGGTCGGTCGGCCACGTAGGTGATTAAATCGTTGTTAATTTTGCTCAAATCCACTTTCAGTAGTTTTTGATACTGCGGTTCCTCTTTCATGATGCGAGCAATGATGGCGATAATTTGCTTCACGATTTCAATGTTGCTTTCCTCGTTGAAGCCACCGATATTGTAGACTTCGCCCACTCTGCCATGGCGTAGCACCAAGTCGATGCCCTTGCAGTGGTCTTCCACATAGAGCCAATCGCGCACATTCAATCCCTTGCCATACACGGGCAGACTTTTTCCTTCGAGCACATTTTTAATCACCAAAGGAATCAGTTTTTCCGGGAAGTGATAGGGACCATAGTTGTTGCTACAGCGTGTGATGCAAATGGGCAAGCCATACGTTTCGTGATATGCCACAGTGAGCATATCGGCGCTGGTTTTGGAAGCGGAATAGGGCGAGCGCGGAGAAAGGGGCGTGCCTTCGGTGAAGAATTTGGTGCCGAAAGTTTTTAAATTTTCGCGTCCGGAAATCACCTTTTTCACATCTTCCGACACGGTTAAGGGCTGCGCCTGCTCAAAATCTTTGCTCAGGCTTCCATACACTTCGTCGGTGGAGATTTGCAAATATCTCGCTCCAGCTTGGTATTGATTGTTGCCATCGGCGTCTTTTCCCACCCACCAAGCCTCGCGTGCACATTGAAGCATATTTTGAGTGCCGATAATGTTCGTTTCGAGGAATAATTTGGGGTTGGTGATGCTCCTATCCACATGGCTCTCTGCTGCAAAATTCACCACATAATCGATGTGATGCGATGAGAAAATAGCTTTAATGGCATCGTAATCAGTGATGTCGCATTTCACGAAAGTGACATTTGGCAGTGCAATTTCATCCTTAATCGACGCCAGATTTCCGGCATAGGTGAGGGCATCCACAATGATAATGCTCACATCATTTCCATATTTTTTGAGAATATATTTCACAAAATTTGAGCCGATAAATCCGGCTGCGCCTGTAACGAGATATGTTTTCATAAATTTTCTTTTATTTCTAACCTACAAAAATAATAAATTCTTTTGATTTATTTGGAACTTTTGGACTCTATCTTTTCGGGAAAAATGAGATTTGGATGTTGAGACAAGAATTTGGTGATTTCGCGGTAGAAATTAATAGAAATTAATGTTGATTGAAACAGCTTTGTGATCACTTGCCACAACCGCCCCGATGCTCATTGCTTTGCCTTCGGCATTCTCCAAGCTGTGCTCCGGCTGCGCCTCCGCTTGCATGTTAACTACAATACGCCATCTCCGATGGCATCTTCTGGTGAAACATTTGAAACACCCAATTTGAAGGTTAGCCGTGCTTCGCACTTGGTTAGCCGCTCGCAAGCTCGCTCGGTTAGTCGCGCTTCGCGCTTGGTTAGAGATTTCTTGTTTAATAGAAACACCTGAAACACTTGAAACACTTGAAACACTTGAAACACCCCCTGTGGGATTTTATGGGGCTGGCGCAAAGTATTGCGCCCCTACAGTGAGTGTGTAAATTGTTGGTATGTAGCTGTTTGCACCTATTATATGCCGAAGGCATGTCCCTATCGGCGGGCGGAATTTCGCCGAAACACTTGAAACACCTGAAACACCTGAAACTCGTTGACTCCAAAATTTCAAAGAACTCGGGGGCAAAGATATGGTGGGAGGTGGTGTGGGGTCAAGCCCAATACGGCATGATGGTGTGCGGGAGAATTTTTGTGTTGATGAGTATATTGCATCCACATGGAGCGCACTTCAAGAGTTATGGCATATTGACCCCCACAATTTTTCTAATGAGCTCTAACCATTCGGTTAAGTGGGTGTATAAAAATAGCAAGGGCGGCTTTTGGTGAGCCGCCCTTGATTTAAAATTTATGCTAAAACTATCAATTAGTCTGCATTGAGGTTTACACGCTTCATGTCGATTGCTGCAAGTTCCTTGTTGAAAGTCTTCAAGTAGTTTGCAACAGTCATTTTGTCAACTCCGTCAGCATCAACTTCTTGTTCCATGAGCACGTTTTCAGCGAAGAACTTATTCAAACGGCCTTGAGCAATGTTTTTAATCATTTGTTCGGGCAAGTTTGCTTTTTTGGCTTCAGCAGTTTCTTCTTTAATTTTCTTAGCTTCAGCCAATTGTTCTTCAGTCATATAACCTTTGCGAAGAGCTTCGTCCATGTGTTCTTCGGTTTCGCAGTAGTAAGCGTTGAAACCGGCTTTTTTCAAAGCCACGTCCACAGCTTTCTTCACTTGCTCAGCCTTAGTTTTTTCTACGGCGATATTGTATTCTTCGTCGATTTTTTCTTGAGAGATTTGGTCGCGAGTAGCCACGATGGGGTTCATGGAAGCCACTTGCATAGCGATGGTTTTAGCCACATCTTCAGCCACTTCATTGTTGAAAGCCACCACAGTGGAGAGCTTTTTGTTAAAGTGGTTGTAAGCCACGGTAGCTTTGCCTTCCACCACTGCATAATCGCCCATTTCCATTTTTTCGCCGGTCACACCCGAAAGCACCTTGATTTGGTCTTCCACAGTGGATTCGTAGAGAGGAAGGGCGAGCACTTCAGCTGCGGTTTTCACGCGTGCTGCCATAGCTGCATCCAAAGTATCATTAACGAGGTTGACAAACTTTTCGTTGTTGGCAACTGGTTCGGTTTCGCATTTGATAGAGATTACGGCTGCAAATTCGCCTGCTGCCTTAGCCAATGCGCGGCCTTCTGCTGCGTCGCGGTCGGCGCGTTTTGCTGCGATAGCTTGTCCACGCTTGCGAACGATTTCGATGGCTTTGTTGAGATCGCCTTCAGCTTCAGCGAGGGCTTTCTTGCAGTCTACCATACCAGCGCTTGTGATTTTGCGCAACTTCTTGATATCTTCAATACTAACTGCCATAATATGAATTATGTTATTTTAAAAATAAATGTGTTTGTAATCAATTAATTATTCTGCGGGAGCTGCTTGAGCTTCAGGTGCTGCGGGAGCTTCTTCTGCCACTGCTTTGCGACGCACGCGTTGGCGGCGGGGCTTAGCTTCGCCTTCAGTTTCTTCTTCAGCGTCTTTGTTGTCCACTTTCTCCACTTTGCGTTCTTCAAGACCTTCGTTGATAGCTTCGCAGAGTGTAGAGAGAATCAGGTCGATAGACTTGGAAGCATCGTCGTTGGCAGGAATCATGAAGTCGATATCGTTGGGGTTGCTGTTGGTGTCTACGATGCCGAACACGGGGATGTTCAAGCGGTTGGCTTCAGCCACTGCGATATGTTCTTTCATCACGTCAACCACGAACACTGCTGAAGGCAGGCGGCTCAAGTCGGCGATAGAACCGAGGTTCTTTTCAAGTTTGGCGCGTTGGCGAGTCACTTGAAGTTTTTCGCGTTTTGAGAGGTTGTCGAAAGTGCCATCTTTCATCATTTTGTCGATGGAAGCCATTTTCTTCACAGCCTTGCGGATGGTGGGGAAGTTGGTGAGCATACCGCCCGGCCAGCGTTCAATCACGTAGGGCATACCCACTGAAGCAGCGCGATCTGCCACCACTTGCTTAGCTTGCTTTTTAGTGGCCACGAAGAGCACCTTTTTGCCCGACTTTGCGATATTCTTCAAAGCGGCAGCAGCTTCTTCGAGCTTGGCTTGGGTTTTGTAAAGGTCGATGATGTGAATGCCATTGCGCTCCATAAAGATGTAGGGAGCCATAGCGGGGTTCCATTTGCGTTTGAGGTGACCAAAGTGGCAAGTAGCTTCGAGCAATTGGTCAAAACTTGGTGTTTGCATTTTGTTTTAAATTCTTTTTGTTTACGTTCTACTTAAATCAATCTCATAGTAGCCTCCCTTGCATTGAAGGGCGAGAGTCTATGAGATTTGGATACTAAACTCTCTTTTTATTTGTAGAGAATGAGTGCAGAAAATCGTAAATCGATAGTAATATAAAAAATCGATTAACGCTTGCTGAACTGGAATCTCTTACGTGCTTTGGGTTGACCGGGTTTCTTACGTTCCACGGTGCGTGGGTCACGGGTCATGAAGCCTTCTTTGCGGAGCGCGGGCTTGTCTTCAGGGTTGATTTTTACAAGAGCGCGAGCAATAGCTAAGCGGAGTGCTTCTGCTTGTCCTTTGTAGCCACCACCTTTAAGATTTACCTTGATAGTGTATTTCTCAGCCACTTCGAGTGTGGCGAGAGGTTGCTTCACGATAAATTGAAGAATTGGAGATGGGAAATATTCTTCAAGAGCGATCTTGTTGATTGTAATTTCGCCTTTACCTTCGCTTTCGCTCACGAATACACGTGCTACAGCTGCTTTACGACGACCTACTGCATTAATTTGTTCCATACTTCCAATTGATTATTTGAGTTTGTTGATATCGATTACCTTAGGTTGTTGAGCTTCGTGTGGATGCTTTGAACCATTATAAATGTGCACATTTTTGAGGATTTGCGCGCCCAAACGGTTTTTGGGGAGCATACCTTTAATCACGTGCAAGAAAAGAGGGTGTATACCCGGGGTGATGCCTTTGCGCTCGGATTTCTTTTGAAGAATTTCCGGAGTGGCATAGCGTTGTCCACCTGGATAGCCTGTGTAAGACACGTACACATGTTCTTTCCACTTCTTTCCTGTCATCTTCACCTTGTCGGCATTGATGATAATCACATTATCGCCACAATCAACGTGGGGAGTATAGCATGGTTTGTACTTGCCGCGCAAAATTTTAGCAACTTTTGCGCACAAGCGACCTAACACCTGGTCGGTAGCGTCAACCACTACCCAATTTTTTTCAACTTCTTCAGCTTTAACTGAATTTGTTTTGTAACTTAAAGTGTTCACTTTTAAAATCCTGATTAATTGTTAATTAAAAATTCGTAGGCACAGGTTTGAACACGGCCAAATGCTCAGCCTTAACCAAGGAATAAATAAATTTCGGACATAATCGGACTGCAAAGTTACAAATTTTAATTGAATTAACCAAAATTTCCGGTTTTATATCTCCTTGCGAATGAACTGTTTCAAACAAAGATTTGAATATTTAACAAGGTTTAACTATTTGTAGACATTCTTTTAGCATAAAATTGTCATCTGTGGGACTTTTGCATCGACCTGCGTTGCTTCCAACATAAAGGAAACAAAAAAATAGGCCACCGCTGAAAAGGTGACCAATATAATAATGTGTAAAGATAATCTTATTATGGTTCGCGTCCTTCCACAATGGCCTCGGTGTCTTTGGCAATCATGTATTCCTCGTCGGTGGGGATAACCACTACCTTCACGCTACTGTTTTCGGCGCTGATCACTTGTTCTTCGCCATTATTGGCTTGGTTCACTGCTTCGTTGATCTGCACGCCCATATAGCCTAGCGAGTGGCACACATTGGCTCGGATGCTGGCTTGATGCTCGCCCACACCGCCCGTAAACACGATAATGTCGACGCCATTCATTTCGGCTGTGAACGCTCCCACATACTTAATCACGCGGTTTTCATACATATCGAGTGCAAGTTTTGCTCTTTCGTCTCCTTCGTCGGCAGCTGCATTAATTTCGCGCATATCGGGAGAGATGCCTGTCACGCCCGACACACCGCTCAGTTTGTTCACCACATCAAGCATGCCTCTGTAGTTGAGATTGTGTTTTTCCATTAAGAAGAGCAGAGCTCCCGGGTCCACATCGCCGCAGCGAGTGCCCATCATCAATCCCTCGGTGGGTGTGAGGCCCATAGTGGTGTCGATGCTCTTGCCATCTTTCACGGCTGTGATGCTACCGCCATTGCCGATGTGGCAAGTAATAATTTTTTTGCCCTCGGGCTTAGTGCCCAAAAATTCGCACACGCGCTGAGTTACATAGCGATGGCTGGTGCCGTGGAAGCCATAGCGGCGCACGTGGTCGATGATGTAGTATTTGTAGGGGAGCGCATACATATATGCTTTGGGTGGCATAGTTTGGTGGAATGCCGTGTCGAACACTGCCACTTGGGGCACGTTGGGTAGCACTTCGTTGATAGCTTCAATGCCAGCCATGTTCACGGGGTTGTGTAGCGGAGCAATGCTATAGCATTCTTTCACTTTGGCAATCACATCGTCGTTGATGAGCACGCTTTTGTTGAATTTTTCTCCGCCGTGCACCACACGGTGGCCCACAGCATCAATTTCGTTGAAATCGCGTATGCACCCGTATTGCTTGCCGGTAAGGTTTTCAAGAATCGATTTGATGGCGCCTACGTGGTCGCTAATGTCGAGGTCTTGTTGTATTTTCTTACCTTCGTATTTGAATTTGATGAATGCATCGGGTAAACCGATTTTTTCAATTCCGCCTTCTGCAAGAACTTCATTGGCTTTGATTTCAATGAGTTTGTATTTCACTGAACTACTGCCACAATTCAATACTAATATGTTCATATCAAGAAATTTAGTTGATTATTCTCTGTTAATAGCCTGATTGCTCGTAATCAAGAGTGTTTTGTAGATTTCGTCGGCACTACACCCGCGCGAAAGGTCGTTCACCGGAGCCGATAGTCCTTGCAAAATAGGACCAACTGCTGTGGCTCCGCCCAGGCGTTGCACCAGTTTGTAGGCAATGTTGCCCACTTCCAGATTGGGGAACACCATCACGGTGGCTTTCCCTGCCACAGGGCTACCTTTGGCTTTGAGCTGTGCCACCGATTCCACAATGGCGGCATCGGCTTGCAATTCGCCATCGATTACGATGTTGGGGTCCAAGAGTTTGGCTTTTTCGGTAGCGTTTACCATTTTGGTCACTTTTTCGTGCTTGGCACTGCCTTTTGTGGAGAAGCTCAGCATAGCCACGATGGGTGTGATGCCTGCCAGTTTTTTTGCTGTGCGAGCGGTGAGCACAGCCGTTTGAGCTAGTTCATCTTCAGTGGGGTCGGGCATCACTGCGCAGTCGGCAAACACCAGCATACCTTTTTCGCCATATTTTTTTGCACTTTCTTCGGGAAGAAGAATGATGAAGGCACCCGACACACTGTTTACACCCGGGGCGGTTTTCAAGATTTGAAATGCCGGGCGAAGCACATCGCTGGTGGCGTGGATGGCGCCCGACACCATACCATCGGCATCTCCGGCTTTCACGAGCAAGCACCCTAAATAGAGGGGATTTTTTGCGGTAGCTCGAGCTTGCTCTATAGTGATGCCTTTGCTTTTGCGAAGCTCGTAAAATAGCTGAGCATATTTTTCCAACACTTCGTCGTCGTTGTTGTCCACGAAAGTGGCTTTATCGATGTGCTGCAAATTCAATTCTTTGGCTTTCGCAAGAATATCTTCTTTGTTGCCAATGAGAATGATTTTACCTGTACCTTCAGCGAGCATCATTTCTGCCGCTTTCATATTGCGCTCTTCTGTACTTTCGGGGAGCACGAGCCGTTGGGGGGTAGTTATACCTTCTTGTTTTAATTTCTCAAATAATGGTTCCATTACGATATGGTATTTTACACTGCAAATTTAATAATTTATTGCCAATTGGTAAAACATATTGGCAATGTTTTTTCCACTAAAAATGGCCAACCCCTCTTTTTCAAACCGGAATTCTATATTTGCCACAGCTTAGTAACACATTTGCCTAAAGTGGAGTTTTCTGTGTCATTACCTCTGATTTTTGCCAAAAAATGAGAAATATGAGGGTGTAATGCGAAATTATGGCGCAATAATTTGCTTTTCACATTATTTTTTACTTATTTTGGAAAATACTAATCATGATTGCCCGTTATGCCTAGAATTAAGTTTGTTTTAGAATACGATTTTCAGAAAGTTCCCATCTCTCTTTTGTGGCAATTTATTTCCACAAATTCCGGCTTGGAAAGGTGGTATGCCGACGAGATATTGAATCAAGGAAAGGATTACACGATTATTTGGAATGATGAGCCTCAAGAAGCTACGCTTTTGGCTTCGCGCCAAGATTCTTACATGCGCTTTCATTGGAAAGCCGACGGAGCAGAACCAACCTTTTTTGAAATGAGAATCTTAGTGTCGGAACTCACCCATGGTCGTACGCTCCAAATCACCGACTTTGCTGCTGATGAAGCTGAGGTGGAAGAGTTTACCGATTTGTGGAATCATTCGGTGGACCAACTCAAGCGTAATTTAGGTATTTAATCACCATCTTCTTCTAAAAGCCCCTCTGCTATTTTTTGATTGTTTTTTCGCCCGTGAGCGAAATTATTACTAAATTTGCAGTCAATTTCTAAATTGATACATTCTTCGTATGCTTGGAATAAAGAGACTTAATACGTTTATGCTACAGAGCTTTTTGCCACAGTTCTGCATGACTTTTTTTATTGTACTCTTTATTCTGCTGATGCAGTTCTTGTTTCGCTATATCAACGATTTGGTGGGTCGCGGGCTTGAGCTGCAGGTGCTTGGAGAACTTTTTTTCTATGCCGCTCTGTCGTTTGTGCCGATGGCATTACCCTTGGCCATTTTGCTTGCCTCGCTCATGACTTTTGGCAATTTGGGCGAGCATGTGGAACTCACCGCCCTCAAATCGGCTGGCATCTCTTTGGTGAGGGTGATGAAATCGCTCATCGTGTTTATTGTGATGGTGGCCATCGGTGCTTTCTTTTTTCAAAACGATGTGTTGCCACAAACGCAGGTGAAAATGTACACCCTGCTATTTTCCGCTCGCCAAACCTCACTTTCGCTTGAAATTTTAAAAGGCACTATCAATAGCCAAATTCCGGGCTACAATGTGTATGTGAAGGACAAAAATCCACAAACCGGTATGCTCTACGATGTGATTATTTATGGCGTGGACCAGCCGGCATCGTATCCTCGCATCGTTGTCGCCGACTCAGGAATGCTGAGCACCACCAAAGACGAGAAGCACATTTTGCTAAAACTCTATCGCGGCAATTGGTATGAAGATATTAAGCAGGGTAACGGCAGTTTTGGTAAGGAAATGTATCGCCGTGAGGCTTTTCACGATAAGGAAATTATGATTCCCTACGATGCCACGTTTAAGCGCATGGACGACAACAATATGAAGTCACAATACATTGGTAAAAATATGACCGAGCTATTGCACACCATCGATTCCGTGCAGCAGAAAGTGGATTCGGTGGGCTTGGCGATTGCTAATCAATTGAAAACCGAACCCATGTGTGGCGTGCAGAATTATCAGCTCTCGTATAATGATGCCGAACCTAAGCTCGAAGCAATCCGAGATGTGAATATGAGCAAGCCTCTTAATTTCGACTCCATCTACGATGCCTTGTCCACACAGGAGCGCCAAGTGGTGGTGAATCAAGCTATCAACACCGCTAATTCCACCGTACAAAATGCCGAATTTCGCTCCTACCAGGTGAATGAAGACAACATACAAATTCGCCGCCATGGCATCGAATTGCACAAAAAGTTTACCCTCTCGTTGGCGTGTCTCATCTTCTTCTTTATCGGCGCGCCACTTGGCGCCATTATCCGCAAAGGTGGTCTTGGTGTACCCATCGTGATTTCAATCATCTTGTTTGTGATTTATTATATCATCGACAACACGGGCTACAAAATGGCACGCGACGGCTATTGGGAAGTTTGGCAAGGCGTTTGGCTCAGTTCAGCGGTCCTCCTGCCGGTGGGTGTTTTCTTTACATATAAGGCAGTCAACGATTCATCGGTGTTCGACCTTGATTCTTATCTCATTCTTTTCAAAAAACTAAGGGGAGGAGAGCACACTCGTCACCTCGTAAAGAAAGAACTTGTGGTTGAAAATGTGGAGGAAAATGTGGTGATAGAAAAAATGAACCATTTGATTTCTCTTTCCAATGCCACACACGATTTCTTTAATCAAAAGCGCACCTATGCACAATTCTATAAGGGTGAGCACTATCTTCCTAAACTTCAAGAAATGAGCGACACCCTTGAAGAGTCCATCAATTATTTGAGCAATTCAATGAATCAATTGCTGCTAAATAAGGCGATGGACTTCCCCTACATTTCCATTTCGTGGGTCTATAAAGCAATCCATAATGAAAAAATTGCCAAGACACTCTACTATGCCTTGCCCATTGGAGCGCTGATCCACGCCTATTCCATTCTACATCGCAAAAAGGTGTTAGCCGAACTCGAAAAAGTAAGCAAAGTGGCACAGCACATCATCGACATCATCAATGGAGTAGACGACAACCACCAATCCCACTAATTCCATTTTTTTATATCAAGTAGCCGTATTGGGCTTGACCTCACGCCACCACCACCGTATCTTTGCCCCGG
>JBJECV010000136.1:0-8196 GCA_051871435.1 Sodaliphilus sp.
TAAGCCGTCTCCGACGGCGGTTGGCGTTTACGCCGGCTTTAGTGTGGTTGCCCCCCCCCACACTATTTCTACTGATCCAAATTTTTCTACGGGGTTTCTATCTCGCCAAAAAACAAAAAAGGCACAAAAATTAATTTTTGTGCCTTTTGCGCAGTCGGGATAACTGGATTCGAACCAGCGACCCCACGCCCCCCAGACGTATACTCTAACCGGACTGAGCTATATCCCGATCGCTGTCATTTGAGGTTCTCCCTCAAAAGCGATGCAAATTTACTACTTTTTTTTTATTCACGCAAATCTTTTCCCCTTTTTTTGAAAAAAATCACGCAAATTATCCATAGTTTTCACCGGAGCTGAAAAGTAGCGGAGGCTGCTATCCTGAATGTGGATGCAGCCTCCGGATATCGGAAGATGTGTGCGGTGCGATTATTCGGCTTTGCCGTCGCTACCGAGCACTTCTTTAATTTTGTGGGTGTAGAGTTCTACCATCAAGTCGCGAGCGGGGCCGCAATACTTGCGTGGGTCGAATTCTGCGGGCTTTTCAGCAAACACTTTGCGCACTGCTGCGGTGAATGCCAAGCGAGAGTCGCTGTCGATATTGATTTTGCACACAGCGCTCTTGGCAGCCTTGCGGAGTTGTTCTTCAGGAATACCTACTGCATTGGGCAGTGCACCGCCGTTGGCGTTGATAATGTCGACATATTCTTGAGGCACTGAAGAAGAGCCGTGGAGCACGATGGGGAATCCGGGGAGTTTTTCCATAATGGCGTCGAGGATGTCGAATGCCAATGGGGGAGGAACGAGGCGTCCGGTGGCGGGGTCTACGGTGCATTGTTCGGGCGTGAACTTGTAAGCGCCGTGGCTGGTGCCGATAGAGATAGCGAGGGAGTCGCAGCCGGTTTTTTGAGTGAAGTCGATCACTTCTTCAGGTTTGGTGTAGTGCGACACTTCGCTCGACACTTCGTCTTCCACACCGGCGAGCACGCCGAGTTCGCCTTCCACTGTCACATCGTGAGCGTGAGCATATTCCACCACTTCCTTGGTGAGCGCCACGTTTTCGTCGTAGGGGAGGTGAGAACCATCAATCATCACGGAAGAGAAACCAAAGTCCACGCAGCTCTTGCACACTTCGAAGCTATCGCCGTGGTCGAGGTGGAGGCAGATTTGGGGTTTTTCCCAACCGAGTTCTTTTGCATATTCCACTGCACCTTGAGCCATGTAGCGGAGGAGGGTTTGGTTAGCATAATTGCGAGCGCCCTTCGATACTTGAAGAATTACAGGTGATTTGGTGGTAGCAGCAGCCTTGATGATGGCTTGAAGTTGCTCCATGTTGTTGAAATTAAAGGCAGGGATTGCGTAGCCGCCTTTGATTGCCTTGGCAAACATTTCACGGGTGTTGACCAGGCCTAATTCTTTGTAACTTACCATTTTGATTATTATGTAATTAATAAAAAATATTTATCCTTTTTTATGTGGATTAATTGATAAATTCCATTATCGATTACTAAATCCCCATTTGGGTACAAAGTTAGCGATAAAATATGAAAATTGCATCATTAGTGCCTATTTTTTTTGTAGCAAATTTTTTAGAATCGCTCCACCGAAAGGCACCACACTGCTCAGTAAATTTTGTGCTGTGCTGCCAAGAGGGTGTTTTTCATCAGCGAGCAGATGGTCATCGGCCCCACGCCGCCCGGCACCGGGGTGATGTGGCTGCAAAGGGGCGCCACACTTTCGAAATCCACGTCGCCGTGCAGCTTAAATCCGCTTTTGGTGGTGGAGGAGGGCAGGCGAGTGGTGCCCACGTCGATCACCACCGCTCCTTCTTTCACCATATCGGCTTTCACAAATTCGGGTTGTCCGATGGCGGCAATCAGGATGTCGGCTCTGCGGCAATGCTCGGCAATATCTTTGGTGGCGCTATGGCAAATCGTAACGGTGCAGTTGCCCGGGTTGGCTTTTTGTAGCAGCATTTGTGCCACGGGTTTACCCACAATGTTGCTTCTGCCGAGCACCACGCAATGCTTGCCGGCGGTGTTGATGTTGTAGCGCTCGAGCAAGGTGAGGATGCCTTGCGGTGTGGCAGAGCGGAAGCAAGGCAGCCCAATCGACATGCGGCCCACATTAATGGGGTGGAAGCCGTCCACGTCTTTCTTATAGTCGATGGCTTCAATCACCTTTTGCTCATCGATGTGGCGAGGCAATGGCAGCTGCACGATAAAGCCATCCACATCGGCATCGCGGTTCAATCCCTCAATGGCTTCGAGCAATTCCTGCTCGGTTACATCGTCTTCAAATCTCAGTAGGGTAGACTTAAAGCCACATTCGGCGCAAGCCTTCACTTTGTGAGCCACGTAGGTTTCACTTCCGCCATCGTGTCCCACCAGAATGGCAGCCAAGTGGGGTTGCTTCATGCCGGCAGCCATCATTTGTTTCACTTCGTTGGCAATTTCCGCTTTAATGGTTTTTGCCGTTTCTTTTCCGTTAATAATTGTCATGCTTATATATAATATATGTATAGTCTTTTTCCTCTATTTGCGAGCGCCGCAGCACGCCCACCTTCACTATCGTCTTAACTCCTTTAACTTCTGATATCATAAAGGGCTTCTCGGCATTCAAGCGCGAGAGGCCCTTTTATGGTGATGCTTATTTTCGGCGCATACCCTTAATCATTTTCATCGGGTTTTTCGTGGCCACGGTGTGCATCATTTTGCGTGTGGCGTCGAATTGCTTCAGCAGTCGGTTCACTTCTTCAATTTTGGTGCCCGAGCCCAGCGCCAATCGCTTGCGTCGGTGTCCGCTGTCGCGTCCGGCGAGCAAACATTCGGGGTGCTCACGCTCGTATGGCGTCATCGAATCGATAATGGCTTCAATGCTCTTGAAGGCATCGTCTTTGATGTCCACATCTTTGAGCGCTTTGCCCATGCCCGGAATCATCGATGCTAAATCCTTCAAATTACCCATCTTCTTGATGCTTTTGATTTGGCTCTTGAAGTCGTTGAAATCGAAAGTGTTTTTGCGGAGCTTGCGTTCCAACTCTTTGGCTTTTTCTTCGTCGTATTGCTGTTGCATACGGTCCACGAAGCTCACAATGTCGCCCATGCCCAAAATGCGGTCCGCCATACCTTGCGGGCGGAAGGGGTCGATCGTGTTTTTGTCCACACCTTCGCCGGTGCTCACAAATTTGATAGGCTTATCCACCACGGCACGGATAGAGAGTGCAGCACCGCCACGGGTGTCACCATCCAGCTTGGTAAGCACCACGCCGTCGAAATCGATGCGCTCGTTGAATGCCTTAGCAGTGTTTACGGCGTCCTGACCCGTCATCGAGTCCACCACGAAGAGCGTTTCGGTGGGATTAATCGCATTTTTAATGGCTTCAATTTCCGCCATCATTTGTTCATCCACGGCGAGGCGACCGGCGGTGTCCACAATCACCACATCGTGGCCGTTGGCTTTAGCGTGCTTAATACCGTTGAGCGCAATTTCCACCGGGTTTTTGCTTTCCGGCTCGCTATAAACGGGCACACCCACTTTTTCGCCATTCACCTTCAATTGCTCGATAGCAGCGGGGCGATACACGTCGCAAGCCACCAGTAGCGGACGCTTTTTCTTTTCTTCTTTCAGCTTGTTGGCAAGTTTGGATGCGAAGGTGGTTTTACCCGAGCCTTGCAAACCCGACATCAGCACCACGGCAGGCTTGCCTTCAATATTGAATGGCGCTTCCACACCGCCCATGAGTTTTACCAATTCCTCATGCACGATTTTCACCATCAATTCATTGGGCTTCAAAGCGTTGATCACGTTTCTGCCAAGCGCTTCGTTTTTCACCCGAGTGGTGAATTCTTTTGCCACTTTATAGTTAACATCGGCGTCGACAAGGGCGCGACGCACTTCCTTCATCGTTTCGGCAACGTTGATTTCCGAAATCTTGCCTTGACCTCTTAAAACCTTAAACGATCTTTCGAGTTTTTCAGATAAATTTTCAAACATATATCATTAATTGTCGTGTAGTCAAAATAATGTACCTATTTAATTTGCAAAATTAATACCATTTTGCCACTCCACCAAAATTTCCCGAAAATTATCGTCCGAAAATGCCACAGCACACTTTTATTTAATGTGAAATGCCGTCGGCCCTCAATACCGCCTTGCGGGGCAAAAAAAAGGCGGCTTTTTGGGCTGAATATTTATGCACGGTGCGCTTTTGAGTGGGTGTATTGATATTTTTTTGCATATTTTAGTTGCGGATTAAAAGAAAAGTAGTAAATTTGTGGAAATTTTTTTTGAGATTTTTTAAATACTCTATATTCTAATCACAATTTGTTAATAGTATTATGAAAAAGATTTACTTGTTTTTGCTGAGCATGGTGCTGTGCAGTGTGGCAGCATTGGCTCAAACCACAATTGTGGTGAATCTCGACTCGCCAGAGCGCGCGTATGTGGAAGTTAATTACGCCGAAGTGTCCGGATTGGTGGCCGGCGACAACACTATTGAAGTGCCTCAGTACGGCTCTGTTTATATCAAAAGTCGCGATGGCTATATCCTCAATAGCGTGGTGCGCAAAAGCACCGGCGCTTCCGAGTATATTTCAAACATGACTCAGTGCTACATTTATGTAAGCGCTGAAGATACTTGGACTGTGACTTCGGCAAGCCTTGAATCCGTTCGCACAGCCAAGTGCCACGTGAAGGCCGACAAGGCTAATAAGGTGCAAGTGATGCGCTCCACCACTTACACTAATGTGAGCCTTACAGATGGCGAATGGGTGGAAGTGCCTTTCGTTCCTGAAAAAGAAACACCGCTCCAGATTGGCCCTGCCGTGTATGGCGATGTGCTCAACAAAGTAGTGCTCAATGGCAACGAACTGATTCCCAGCGGTTCCAACTATGTGGCTAACGTGGCCGACGGCGACTCGCTCGAAATTTTTGCCGAATTTGAAGACGTGGACTACAAGGTGCAATTCGCATACTCTTCAGAAGATATCAAGTCTGTGGTGACCGGCGTTACCGTCGATGGCGTTGCTGTTACCAACTACAATGATGCCGATTTCACCGTGCAAGCCGGTAAGAAACTTGCTATCAATTTCGACAACACCAACTTTAGTGTCGACACCTTGAAAGTGAACGGCGTGCAAAATTATGTGAGCAACAGATTTGAACAAGTGATTAAAGAAGACACCAAATTCGAAATCGTGGCTCACCGCTATGCTCAACTTTCCGCCACTTTGAACATCGACCACGCCGATAGAGTGACTGTGGCTCGCGGCTACTCCTACAGCACCGACTACATCACCAACTTGGTGGATGGTGCCAACACTATCACCGTGCCCGAAACCAATAAGGCTATCTATGTGAAAGCTGTTTCGGGTGCTGTAATCGATTCGCTCAATGTGAATGGTGTGGCTCAATCCGTGGACTACGCCGGTGGCTATTCCATCAATGTGGAAGAAGGTATGGTAATTAATGTTTACACTTCCACTATCGAGCGCAATGCCACTCTCCGTGTGTATATGAGCGTGGATCCTTCATCGCTCACCTACTTCTCCATGACTCGTGCCGATCGCTCTGCTGTGACTTTGACTCAAGGTTGGAACGAAGTGAAATTCAATGAAACTATTGCCGACGACAACCCATTCTCTTGGTCGTGGTACGACAGTAGCCAATCCACTCAATGCGGTATTGTGAAGCTCAATGGCGTGGACCTCGCTCCTCAATATGCCGGTTCGGTTTCTTACCAAGCTTCATTTAAGGATGGCGACGAACTGAAGATTTATCCTTCCACCACTGAAGAACCATCGGGTATCAACGACGTGGAAGTGGTCACCAATGCCAAAGTGAAAGGCGTGTTCAATATCGCCGGTCAGCAACTCAACACCACCGAACTCCCCGCAGGTATCTATATCGTGAACGGCGAGAAAGTGGTTATCCGTTAATTCTACATTAAAAAATACAGCGATTCTGCTCAATCAGCCCCACACGGCGATTGAGCAAATCGCTTTTCTCATAATAGATTAGCCATATTTCTTGAATTACTAAAACCTATAGAAATTACCGATGAGAAAATTTTACCTTTCCGCTCTGCTCTGCCTCTTGGCAATGGGAGCTACTGCGCAAACGAAATTAGACCTTGGCACGCGCGCACAGTTGCGCCAACAGCGCTTGATTCAAGCCCAAGGGGAGAATAGCGAATTTGCACAATATTCATCAAAACTGAAATCGCTCATGCACGTGGATGCCTCGCATGCATTAGCTATCCTGAAAGTGGACGACGATGCCACCGTGCAGCGATTGGAAGAAAATGGTGTGAATGTGATGCGCCACACGCTGGGCTTCGCTTTTGTGTCGATGCCTATCGACCAAGTGGAAACAGTGGCGAAGATGAAGGGCGTGCGACGTATGCAATTGGCACGCTCGGTGAAAACGAAAAACAAATTTGCCCGCCAATCCACCGGAGTCGACCTCGTGCACAGCGGCACCGGATTGAGCCAAGCCTACACCGGAAAAAATGTGATTTGCGGTATTGTGGACACGGGTATGGACCCCAATCACATTAACTTTAAAGACGCCGACGGCAATAGTCGCGTGGAATGGCTCAGCTACGCCAAAATCGCTTCCGACTATTCTACAGTGGATTTTAAATACTACGAACGCGACCAGGTGAGCCAATTCACCACCGATGATGCCAGCTCCTACCATGGCACACACACTATGGGCATTATGGCAGGCGGCTATCGCGGCGAAGCCACTGTAGCGCTCCCCGATGCCAACAAGCAGTTTGCCGAAGTGAGCGTGGCACTCAATCCCTACTATGGCGTGGCGTATGATTCCGACATTTTGGCGGCTTGCGGCGATTTGGTCGACTATGTGATTGCACTCAATGTGGAAGACATCTTGAATATTGCTAAAGAAACCCACCGCCCCTGCGTGATTAATCTATCGCTCGGTAGCAACAACGGTCCACACGACGGCTCGGGCGTAATCAACCAATTTTTCGACGAATGTGCACGTCAGCTCAATGGCATCATCTGCATCGCTGCCGGTAATGAAGCCGACCTGCCGATTGCAGCAAAAAAAATCTTTACGGACGACGACACCGAATTTAAAACCTTTATTGAAGGCTACGATTTCTCACTATCTTCAGGCAACGCTTATGCGCGGCAAGGCACTGTGGAGGTGTATAGCAACGATTCCGTGCCGTTTACACAAGTGCAAGCCGTGATCTACAACACGGCTCGCGGCACCATCGCCAAACGCTTTGATTTGCCCATCGATCCCGATCCCGCTACCGGTGGCACCGCCAAATATTGGGCCACTACCGGCTACCAAGAAGATGGCGACATTTTAGACGGTAATTTGGAAAAATCTTTCCAAGGCTACATTGGCGTGGGCTACGATTGGAACTCTGTAACCAATCGCTTCTATGTGCTCTTCGATTATATGCTCAAGGACGGCGGTACTGCCACCGGAACCCAAGGTAATCACAATCATGAATACTACATCGGTTTGCTGATCAACGGCAATCCCGCTCAGCGTGTTGATGTGTTCTGCGACGGACAAGCATCCTTTATCTCCGATAATAATGTGGCTGGATGGCAAACCGGCTCTGCCGATGGCACCATCAGCGATATGGCCACCGGTAAAGATGTGCTCGTGGTGGGTTCTTACAACACCGCCGACTGCTGGGGTAGCATCTCCGATGGCTACACCTATTTCCCCGGCTATAGCGTGCCGATGAACCAAGTCACTGCTTTCTCGTCGTGGGGAACACTCATCGACGGACGCCAATTGCCACATGTGGTGGCTCCCGGCGCCACCATCGTATCGTCGTACAATCGCTACTACACGCCCGGCGAAGGTTCTGTGGCGGCCAGCGTGAAGGGCTCTATCCACGACAATGAATGGGGATGGTCGCTCGGTACTTCTATGGCCACGCCTCACGTGGCTGGTGCCATCGCTCTGTGGCTGGAAGCCGATTCCACACTCACCATCAACGATGTGAAAGAAATCATCGAAGCCACTGCAGTAAACGATGAATACACCGCTGTGAACCCCGTGCAAAGCGGTTGGGGCAAATTCAATGCCTACGCCGGCTTGAAGGAGGTGCTTCGCCGTGCGGCAGCCGGTATTAATGATGTGGCTGCCAATCAACGCTTGCTCATCACTCCTGTGGGTGGCAATCGCTACGAAGTGTTC
>JBJECV010000137.1:0-8156 GCA_051871435.1 Sodaliphilus sp.
GGGGCAAAGATAAGGTGGGTGCTGGAGTGTGGTCAATCCCAATACGGCAAGATGGTGTGGGGAAAATTTTTGTTTTGATGAGAATATTGCATCCACCTGAAGCGCCCTTCAAGAGTTATGGCTTTGGCATATTGCCCCCACACTTTTTCTACTGATGCCTAGAAAAGCCTTAAGCTTTGAGCCTTAAGCCATAGTGGTACAAGGAAATTGTGAATTATGCATTATGCATTGTGCATTAAGATAAGGGGGTCGGCTTCGCCGAAAAAAACTGCGCATAGCGAAAATGGCGGGGAATACACATTATATATAATAGGGAATGGGAATGGGAATGGGAATGGCCTCACACAGATCTCACCATGGATTTTTAAATAAATTAGGGAGATTCGGTGGGGGTGAAGTGGCTCGGAGGGCTCGGAATTGGCTCGCTGACGCTCGCCTTCCTGGAACAAGTGAAGCACTACGATGGGGGGTTGAGGGGCGGGCGCAAAGTATTGCGCCCCTACAATTTTTGTGTAATTTGTTGGGGTTTAGTTGGTTCGTTTCTTTACATGCCGGGGGCACTCCTACCGTCGCCGACGGCGCTGGCGCGTGAAGCACTTGGGGGGACCGGTGGGGGGGTTAGAAGAGGGACATTTGGCGGGCGTCGGGCTTTTTGGGTGCGGGCTCGGGCTCGGGTTCGGGCTCGGGTTGTAGTTTGTTGGATGGTGGTGTGGGTTCGAGCCAATCTATGTCGTCGAGGTCGATACCGTCGAGGAAGATGTCGATATCCGGGTCGGCGGTGTCTTCGGTTTCGGGCCGGGATTCGGGTTTTGGTTCGGACAGTTCGGGTTCCGGTTCTGCTACTTCCGGTTCGGGCTCTTTTGACTCAGATGGTTCGGGCTCGGGAATTTCTACTTCCGGAAGTGAAGGTTCGGGCTCGGGCTCTGTTGGTTGCGAAGGTTCCGGTTCGGGTTCAGCCACTATTGGCTCTGATGGCTCGGGGGCTTCGGCGGGTTCTTCGGCTTGTAGGATGAGTTCGGAAGCCAATTGTGCCATGGATTGCTCTTGCTGTGAGATAGAGTCGATGGTTTGCTCGAGCACGGCGTTAGCTTGCCTTAGTTCTGTGATTTGCGCTTTTGCTTGCTGCAATTCTTTGCGTAGTGCTTCTGCTTCGCCGATGATTTCGGAATGGGCGAGTTTTTCTGCGTCGAAATCGTTGCGTAGTTGCTGATAATCGGCGTTAGCGTTTTGAATTTCGATGCGGAGCGATTCAGCTTCTTTTGTGGCTGTTTCTTTTTCGCTGAGGGCTTTTTGTATGGCTTCAGCTTGCTGCTTAATGGCTTTTTTTGCGCTTTTCAGTTCGTCTTTGAGTTGATTAATTTGATTAGCGAGGTTGAGGTCGCGTCGGCGATGCTTTTCGGCAGTGTCGGCAGCTTGTCGGTTGAGGTCGTCCACTTCACGGGAGAGTGCTTTGCGTTCGGTGTCGGCTTGTTCTGAAAGATGTCGTGCTTGTTCGAGTTGTTGCTTTATGGCATCCAACTCCTTGTTTTTCTTATCTTTAAACGCCTCTACTTCAGATAGCATTTGCTGCATTTCGTCGCGCATTTGCTGTTCGCTTTCGGCATCGATGGTAGAATCTTTGATGCGTTGAATTTCTTCGTCTTTGAGGCGGAGTTGCTGTTCTGCTTCAGCTAATTTTTGCTGCAATTGGGCAGTATTTTCTTCTGCTTGTTCGCCGGATTTTTGGAGTTCGGTCAATTGCTGTCGGAGCTGTTCGGCTTCTTGTGATTTACGTACGGCTTCGGAGCGAATTTCATTGAGCAAGGCATTAGTGAGTTCCATTTTCTCCTTGTATTCCGCGGCGATGCTATCGATTTGTTGGTCGACTGCTTCTTTTGAAGGGTTGCTGAGCTGCATTTGTGCCACTTTGAGCTTGTTGAGCACGGCTTTTTTCTCCACTTCTGCTCTTTCTGCTTCGCTTTCCAAGTTGGCAACTCTCTGAGAGAGCGTGTTGTAGCGTGCTTGGAGAGCGCGTCGCTGGTCTTCGCTTTGCTTCAGGCGCGTGCGCAATGACTCATCACCCACTTGAGGAGCGGCTTGGGAGGAAAAATAGGAATTGAGCACTGCATTTATTTCATTTGCTAACGTGGTCGGGACCCCTTTTGCAACGGTCGGTGTGACGTGGGATTGCGGAGCGTGCTCGGTGGTATCTGAAGGCTTGCTTTCAGCTGCTTGCTTGGCAGCCTTATGCTTGCTCATTGGCACAATTCCTTCTTCGGCATCGCCGAGGGAGAGCGGTGCTACGTAGGTGGGGTCGGCAGTGCGTACCGGTTCAGTTGTCGGTTTATCGTTTTTGAACGGGTTGATATAGGGGGAGCGTGCTGCTCTGCCATCGATACCATCAAGTTCGTCGTCGTGTTCGTCTCCATTTTCGGAGAAACCGAACGCCCGCTTAATTCCATTAAAAAATCCCATAAAGCTAATTTAATTCATAATTCAAAATGCATAATGCATAATGACTTTTTGCTTATTTATTAATTTACTTCTTTTATTTTATTCGGGTTTGAGCACTATGGCTTTGCCCTTCATGCCATTGATAGCCACGGGGAGGGGGTCGTTGAATCGCACGATGCGCACCCACTCGGATTCATACACCGGGGGCAAGGCATTGATGTAGTCGAGATCGACGAAGCCTTGGTCGGTTTTCATTCCCACCGTAAGGTATCCCACCCCGAAAGAGGTAAGATTTTGGAAGAAATGAGTGCCCTGACTTGGCTCGATGGCATTGTGTGGAGCCGCCATTTCCACGATAAGCCTTGCTGCGGAAATGTGTGCCCACTTCACCGGAATGCCCAGTGCGGAGTCTGAAGAGCCCCATCTGCCCACGCCGATGAGGATGTAGCTTTCTCCCGAGTTTGTAAAGTTACAATTAATTTTTGCAATTTCCTCGGCTATCTGCACATTATTTGTCATAGAAAATGATTCCGGCTTCACCAGCACCAGGTGTTTCACCCCGTCCATCATGCCGTGTCCGAGCGCATTGTTAGAGCTGATAAGCACCTGATTGGGTGCGGCATTCATCACCTCCTCATCGAGCATTTCGCGGCGGTCGACCATGGGACGGATTTGAAGCCAGTAGAGCGAGCCGCGAATGCCCTTATTCATTTCTTCGGGCGATGCCAGCACGCCTGCGAACTCAATTTCCACCGGACGTCCCATTTCCTGCTGCCCTGTGGCAAGCATAAAATCGAGAGATTGCGCCAGGGGGAACACCCCGTGCTGCAGCACATTGGCAAAGGTGACCACCTTGCGTCCCATGCCCTCGTCGGTGTCCACGAGGCGGTCGTTTTGGTAATCGTAGGTGGAAACGAGATATTTCAAATGCCCTTGCTTAGCGGCATCGTCGATTCTTAGTCGCTCAATGTCGAAGCCCTCATCGATGGAGAAATCTTGCTCCGGAACGTTGGTCGACAGCGCGTAGAAATAGCGTTGCGTGTCGCGCAAAGCCAAATCGATGGTGGAGGTTTGGAGCACGTGAGAGGGATGCCGAGGCGAAAACCTCAGCGCCATACCGCCATCCACGATGTATTTGCCCAAGCCCACAGCCACTTCCGTCACGCCATCGGCAGGCTGTTCGTCGCCCACGGGATAGTAGTTGAGCGAGCGCCCCACTCCGGCAAACGACGGGTAGAAATGCTCGCCATGCTGCTGGCCCACCGCCTCTTGAATGATAACCGCCATTTTTTCTTGGTCGATGACATTGCGCGTGGCCACCATATACGCCTTGCTGTCGGCAAAAAACACCGAGGCGTACACTCCTTTCACCGCATCGGAAAGCAAACGAATAGAGCGGCTGCGGTCGGCAAAATGGGGCACCATGTAGGTGGAATACACGCCGGCAAAAGGCTGATAGTGACTGTCTTCGAGTAGGCTCGAGCTGCGCACTGCCAGCGGTCCGTCGAGCACATCGTAGAGCGCATTGAGGTCAGCTTCCACCGATTCGGGGAGGCGGGCTTGGATAAATGCCTGAAGGATTTCGGCATCGGGAATATTGGAGAGTGCCAAGGGATAGAGCCCGTTGGTTTCCATAAACTCGTCGAACACATCGGTGCAGAGCACCACCGTGTGAGGGATACGAATCACCACGCCCTCAAAATTGTCGCACACGGGATTGTTTTTAATCATCGCATCGATAAACGCCAAACCCCTACCCTTGCCGCCAAGGCTGCCCTTGCCGATGCGTGCAAAATTGCTATAGCGGTCGAAGCGGTCTTTGTGAAATTCTGCCACCACACCCCGATTCTTCATTTTGCGATACTTCACAATGAGGTCGAAAAAGAGTTGGCGCACGGCAGGTGCTTCGCTAATGTCGCGAAATCGGTGCATTTTCACCACCTGTGCAATGGGAAACAGCGCACGCGAATAGAGCCATCGCGAAATGTGGTCGCGCTGAGCGTGGTAGAGGAGCGAATCGGCGGGAATGTGGAACACATTGTCTTGAAACTCCTTCAAATTGCGAATGCGCATAATTTCTTCGCCCGACTGCGGGTTGATGATCACGAAATCGCCGAAGCCGAAATTCTTCATCACGGCATTGCCCAAGTCCACGGGGAGCTTTTTGCTGTTTTTGTCGAGAAAAGTGCCGCCAAATTCCGCCACATACTCGGCATTTTCGGAATCGCTCGATTCAATGATAATGGGCAGATTGGGGTCTTGGCTGTGGAGATAATTCGCCAACTTCAATCCAGCATGCTTATCCTTGGCATCGCCACGCATAAACGACACATCGCTGATTACACCCAGAATGTGTTTGCTGTATTTATTATAGAGTTCAATCGCCTCATCGTAGTTGCGCGCGAGCATCACCTTGGGGCGTCCGCGCATACGCATCATGGTTTCATGGGCATTGAGTGCTTCGGTGGAAAAACGACGCGACTGCCGGAGGATGAAATTGTAGAGGGTGGGCAGAATCGACGAATAGAAGCGCACAGAGTCTTCCACCAAAAGAATCATTTGAATGCCCACCTGCGCAATATCGTTTTCGGCATTCATTTTATCTTCAATCAACTTAATGATAGCCACCAGCAAATCCACATTTCCCAACCAGCTAAACACATAGTCGACGGCCGAGAAATCTTCGTTTTGCAATCGGCGCGACACCTCGCGCGAAAACGGCGTGAGCACCACGAAAGGCACATTGGGGCGAAGCTGCTTGAAGTCTTTGCCACGCACAAAGGTTTCGCTCACATCCACACCCGGCATGGCGATGATGAGATTGAAATCCTTTTCCTTGATGGCAGCGAAAGCCGCCTCAAAGTTGGGCACACGCGTTACTCGCGGCGGCGACGAAAGATTGAGCGACATATACTCCATAAAAATTTGCTCCTCCACGCGCCCGTCTTCCTCCATCATAAAGGCATCGTAGGTGGAGGCAATGAGTAGCACATTAGTGATGCGCTGCCGCATCAAATCTTGAAAGGCAGTATCTTTTAGAAAAAGTTGACTTAAAAGTGCTTCGTTCATCGTTGATTCGTAGTAATAAACCACAAAAATACTGAAAACCTGCCAGTAATCAAAGCGCACAGCGGGAAAAATTTGATGGAGAGGGGTAATATTGGCAATATTTTTGCAGATTGTTTTACACCACACAAATTGGCAGCGGAGGTGGGGTGTAAATTTGAACACGAAATCGGATGGGCGGTGTGGAGCAATGCGCGGAAATGCCAACCTTGAAAAAAAACGGAATTGGGTGATAGATATTCATCCCAAGTGCGGTCTAATAAGAATAGCAAGCATTCGTGAATGAATCATTTTTAAAAGAAACTATTAACTTTTAAATTATACTGATTATGAAACTCTTAATCACAATTTCAATTTGCTTAACAGCATTTTTCGGGGCACCTGTTAGTGGTTTTGCCCACACAATGTGCAATGATTCCATTGCCGTGGTCGACACCTTGGATGCCTCTTGCATGGATTCGGTGGAAGTGCTTCCCGCCACAGAAAAGGAGGAGGTGAAAGCCACACCCCTGGTCAACAAATCGTATAGCACAGCCTACACCATCACCAATGTGAACCTCAGAAAAGGTCCCGGCACCGACCACAAAATCCTTGGCAAGATTGCCAAACACAAACAAGTGATGGTGGAAACCGCAGAGCTAAAAAAGGCGTACGCTAAAGTGATGGACATCGAAACCGGCAGAGAAGGCTATGTGAGCACCAAATACTTGGACCACATCACCAAAGTGAAGGTAAACGGCTCCGGATTTTTCACACCCATCGGCCGTACTTACAGCAAATATGCACAAGTGACCCTCAAAAACGATTCGCATGTGACTGCCAATATTAAATTTGGAAATAAAACCTACAAAGTGGCTCCCTACAGCTCCAAAACTTTGGAACAAGTGGAAGCCGGCACCTACAACATCGTGGTTAGCTCTCCCGGAATTTTCCCATACGTGGGGGTGGAAAAGGTGGAAGGCGGGATGCATTACGCTCGCGAATTCTACATCGAGACCACATTTGGCAAAGCACGGAAATAAGAGGACGCTACCTAAAGTGTGAACATCTGTTAAAAAATCGTACAGTGGGGACTGTCCCTCTGTTCGATTTCTTAACAGATGTTCACACTTTTGAGACAGAGGAGCGGGGTAATTATTTGTAATGTTTTTTTACTTCGCGGGCGGCTTCTTGGTGGAGCTTCGACATGCCGGTGATGCCGGATTCGTAGATGTTGCCGCTGGTGTCTTTGTAGTAGGATTTTTGGCCGCACATCCATAGGAAGAACACGAGGGTGCATGCGGCAAAGAGGAAGTTGAGCACCACTTGTATGGATGCCAGCACAGCCACAGCGCACCCCACCCACGTCATCACCTTAAATGTGACGGACGCTTTTCGTGAGCCAACTGGCAGATACTTAATAAATTTGAAGCCAAACACTTGCACAGCCATCACCAAGCTAAATGGGAAAAGCATTACAATGGCGATGATGTAGCCGCAATGGTCGGGGTTGACCCACCAAAATGCGTCAGCGCCCACGGAGTAGTAGCCCACGAGTTCGAGCAAAGTGATTGCCGAGAGGGAGCATCCGAAAATCCAGCCATAGATAGCTGAAGGATTTTCCTTTAAAATGCCTCGCAAAGCTGCGATAATCGCCAAAATGGCGCACACCAAGCCGATGAGCCCCGGGCGCGATCCCATATATAGGTCGATTAAAAAGGAGCTTCCGAGAAATTTTCGGTGGCCAACACCGATTTGCTTTCCTTGTGCGTCGACACGCTTAATATCTTTAGTCCAAATTTTGTAGTGCTTGCCGGCGTATTCCATCACATAATACTTATCGGATGGTGTAGCCACCGCCTCAAATTCATATCCTTTATCCAAAGTGATAGGATTGCTTTGAGCAATGGAATGCCATGTACCATTTTCGAGCGTCATTTCTTCGAAAAGGGTGAGCTGACTTGTCTTGCAATCCACCACATAGCGATCAGCCATCGCCATCAAGCCACACAGCATCAGCGCTATGAGCGCCATAAAAGTTCTTTTCATAATGGTTTTAGTTTTTATAGGGTAATACAGAATCAGATTCTATCGCGTGGCGCGCCGAGGAGGTGCATCCGTCACAAAATTAGAACAAAAAATCCACATATCAAAATTGGCGAATAATGGTGGTGGGATTAGATGAAAAAGAAATGAAGGCTACCCTTATGTTGAGAAAGGAAAGCCTTCATTTTGTCGTTTGAAACCAACGGTTACATTCCCATGCCACCCATCAATTCAACGACGCAGGGAAATTTAGACTAAATGATTTGTAAATAGCACTTGGCTCACTGAGGAGCGGTGCATAATAAAGAGTTCACACGCTTTTTCTGTGACAAATATAGAAAAAGTTTTGCCTACAAAACAAATTTTTTGCACAAAAAATTTCATTTTTTTTGAAAAAAATTTTTGAAGGGCAAAATTTATGTTGTATAACATATTTTTACAACATATTTCGTTAGTTTTTAACCGTTTGGCGTTAGCCACTACTATAGCAAACGGCTGATGGCCCGAAGCTATCGGCTCTTATTTCTTTTTCTGGGATTTGCGGGGCGGGTGTGAACTTTCGGGTGAACTCTATGTGAACTTTCGGATGGGGCTACATGGTGCTGTGGCGGCGATTTTGTGCCCAAGTGTGA